>JBFLZB010000066.1:0-5220 GCA_040756475.1 Thermodesulfobacteriota bacterium | reverse complement strand
GCGGGAGCGGTTCCCCCCCGGGCATGGCCCTTTCGCCTTCCCCCCCCCTGCCCGATGTGCTAGCGTAGAACGCGTAAAAATCCCTCTTCTGGAGGCTCCATCGTGCGGCGCAAGATCTCCCTCGTCACCCTGATCGCGGCGCTGGTCGTTTTCGGCCTGATCACCGCCTTTTCCGGCTCCACCGCCACCGCTCCCTTCCACTCCCTGGGAGACCCCTTCCCCCGGGTCATCCACCAGGTGTTCTACCACGTGGAGAAGAAGTACGTGGAGCCCGAGCGGGCATCTCCCCGCAAGCTCGTGGAAGGGGCGCTGCGCGCCCTGGAGACCCAGTACCCCGAGGTGCTGGTGGACATCGACGAGGCCAAGAGCACGGCCCGGGTTCGGGTGGACGCGGTGGAGCGTACCTTCGACCTGGCCCCCGCCAGCCGCTTCAGCGCGGCCGCCGACGTGCTCAACACGGTGCTGACCTTCGTCTCGGCGAACCTGGGGACGGCCGTGGAGAAGAAGACCCTGTACTATTTCGCCCTCAACGGGGCGCTCGGGGTGCTCGACCCCCACTCCAACGCCCTGAGCCCCAAGCACTTCAAGGAGTTCATGATCGGCACCCGAGGCAGCTTCGGCGGCATCGGGTTCGTGTTCGGCATCCGCGACGGCGACATGACCATCATCACCCCCATCGAGGGCACCCCGGCGGACCGGGGGGGGCTGCGCAGCGGCGACAGGATCCTCTACATCGACGGGGAGCCCACCATCAACATGCCGGTGGACGTGGCGGCCAACAAGATGCGGGGCGAGCCGGGCACCCAGGTGACCCTGACCCTCTCCCGGGAGCAGTGGCCCGAGCCCCGCGCGCTGACCTTCACGCGGGAGATCATCCACGTGGACAGCGTGGAGAGCTACGTGCTCGGCGGCCCCGAAGCGCCGGTGCTCTACGCCAAGGTGAAGAACTTCCAGAAGGACACCACCGACGAACTGCGAAAGGCCGTGGCCCAGGCGGAGGCCGCCCACGGGAACCTCCGGGGCATCGTCCTGGACCTGCGCAACAACCCGGGGGGCCTCCTGGAGCAGGCCATCGAGCTCTCCGACGGGTTCATGGACGCGGGGGTGATCGTCTCCACCCGGGGGCCCGAGAGCGATGCCAACTCCCGCGCCGAAGCCAAGAAGGACCGCCTCATCTCCCGCAAGCCCATCGTGGTGCTGATCAACCAGGGCAGCGCGTCGGCCTCGGAGATCGTCACCGGAGCCCTCAAGGGATCCCGGGCCCTGGTGATCGGACAGAAGACCTTCGGCAAGGGCTCGGTGCAGAAGCTCTACCCCCTCACCGACGGCGGGGCTCTCAAGCTCACCGTCGCCCAGTACCTGACCCCCGGCGACATCTCCATCCAGTCCATCGGCGTGCAGCCCGACATCGCCGTGTACCCCGTGCAGGTGCAGGCGGGGAAGGCCCGTCTGGGCGCACCGCCGAGCCACATGGAAGAAGCCGAGCTCGAAAACGCCTTCAAGGAGTGGGGGAACGCCTCGGAGAACCACTGGGCCGAGATCCCCTTCTTCGAGCCGGTGAAGGAGGAGGACCAGCGCAGCTTTGCCGAGCTGGGGAAGGAAGAAAAGCTGGCCCGGCTGGACGAGGACTTCTTCCTCTCCCTGGCCCGGCGCATCCTGGCGCGGACGAAGGCGGCCGAGCTTGCGGAAACCCGCCAGGCGCTTCTCGCCGCAGCGACGGGGGAGCTGGAGGCCGTGCGGCGGGAAGAAGACGGGAAGATCGCCCGCACCCTCGCGGAGCTGGGCATCGCCTGGGACGCCGGCCCCGGAGCGCCGGAGGCGGCGCTGGAGGTGGAGGCTCCCGGCGAGCTGCGCCTCCTGGCGGGGGAGACGGCCAGGATCTCCCTGTCGGTTCGCAATGGGGGCACCGCCCCCGTCACTCGGGTCTGGGGGCGCACGGACTCGGCGAATCCCCTCCTGAACAACCTCGATTTCCCCTTCGGAACGGTCCAGCCGGGCGAGACCCGGACCTGGACGGCCGAAGTCGCAGTACCCCGGTCGTCGCTCGACCGCTGGGATACCGTGCGCCTGGTGCTGCGGCAGGGCGACGGGACCCCCGCCGGGGAGGGAACCGCCGAGGTGCGCACCCAGGCGGTGCCCCGTCCCGAATTCGCTTACGTATACGAGCTTTCCGACGAGAACACGGCCGAGCCTGCGCGCTCGGGGGACGGGATCCTGGAGGAAGCGGAGCGGGGCCGGTTCGTGATCCAGGTGCGAAACCGGGGGGATGCGCCGAGCCAGACCCTGGAGGTGAACATCCGGGGCGACGAGAAGGAGCAGCTCTACCTGGAGGCGGCGCGCCACAAGGTCGAGGGTCTGGCTCCGGGCGCCACGGCCGAGGCGCCCATGGGCTTTCGCCTGGTCAAGGCGGACGACGAGGGCAAGGTCTCCATTACCGTGACCCTGGCGGATCGGGAGCACGGAAGCTTCTTCTCGGACACGGTCAGCTTTCCGGCGGGCCAGCCCTACCCGGCCCGGGATGCCCGGAAACCCCCGGTGGTGGCCCTCAAGTCGCCGCCTCCCCTGCGGACCGCGGAGGAGGTGGTGATTCTCGAGATCTCGGTCTCCGACGACGAGGAGGTCAAGGAGTTCTATGCGTACCTCGGAGACAAGAAGATCCACTACCAGCGCAACCGGGGGGGAGGAAAGAAGCTCCCGGTGCGCCTGGAGGTGCCGCTCAAGCCGGGGTCGAACCGGGTGCTCCTGGCCGCCCGCGATCAGAAGGACCTCCAGACGAGCCGGACGTTCTTTGTCTTCCGCACCGAGGCGTCCCCCGCGGGCGCCGGGCTCGGGATGCGGTAGACTCTCCGGCAGCGCCGCCGCCGGCGTACCCTTGTTCGCGGGAGCGGTGCCGGCCGTCGCCCCGCCTCTCGAGCCTGCCCCCATGAGCCAGACGCCCATCACCCACTCGGGATTCATCGGCCTGCTGGGCCGCCCCAACGTGGGCAAGTCCACCCTGCTCAACCGCCTCCTGGGACAGAAGCTCGCCATCACGAGCCCCAAGCCCCAGACCACCCGAAACCGGCTCGCGGGGGTCTTGAACCGGGGGGCGGCGCAGCTCGTCTTCTTCGACACCCCCGGGGTGCACGAGGGGGAAAAGCTCCTCAATCGCTTCCTGGTGCGGGAGGCCCTGGCCTGCCTGCCCGACGTGGACGCGGCCGTCTTCCTGGTGGACGCGGCCGAGGGTCTGCGCCCGGGCGACGAGGCCCTGGCGGCTCGGCTTCGCACCGCAGCCACGCCGGTGCTCCTGGGGGTCAACAAGGTGGACGTAGGGTCCGCCCCCATCGAGGCGTTCTCGGGCCTCCTGCCCTTCCACTCGTGCCACCGGCTCTCGGCCTTGACCGGGGAGGGGATCGAGGGCCTGCTCGACGCCCTGTCGGGGCTCCTGCCCGAGGGGCCCGAATACTACCCGGAAGACCAGCTCACGGACCGCAGCGAGCGGTTCATCGCCCAGGAGTTCGTCCGGGAGAAGATCTTCGAGCTCACGGGCGAGGAGGTCCCCTACAGCGTGGCCGTGACGGTGGACCGCTGGGAGGAGCGGGACAACGGCGTCGTGGCGGTCTACGCGACCATCCACGTGGAGCGCGACAGCCAGAAGGGCATCATCATCGGCAAGGCCGGGCGCATGATTCGGGAGGTGGGCCACCGGGCCCGCCTGGACCTGGAGGCGCTGCTGGACACCCGCGTCTTCCTGGACTTGCACGTGAGCGTCGACAAGAACTGGACCAAGGACCCCCGGGGCCTCCAGCGCTACGGGTACGAGGCGCCATCGTGATCGTAGCCATCGTCGGACGCCCCAACGTGGGCAAGTCGACCCTGTTCAACCGCCTGGTGGGGAGGCGGGAGGCCATCGTGGAGGACGTGCCGGGGGTGACCCGGGACCGCCACTACGCCGAGGTGGAGTGGGACCGGCGGCGCTTCCACCTGGTGGACACGGGGGGCCTGGAGACCGAGACCGGCGACGAGCTGGTGGCCCTCACGAGCCACCAGGCCCGCTACGCCGTGGAGGAGGCCGACCTGCTCCTCTTCGTGGCCGACGCCCGCCAGGGTCTTTTGCCCGCCGACCGGGAGATCGCCCGCTACCTGCGCCAGCGCTCCAAGGACGTGATCCTCGTGGTGAACAAGGTGGACGGGCCGGGCACCGACGCCGCGGCCCTGGAGTTCCACGCCGCGGGGTTTGCCGAGGTGGTGCCGGTCTCGGCCGAGCACGGCCGGGGCGTCGAGGATCTGGTCCAGGCCCTGGAGGCGCGCATCCCCCCCGGGGAGCCGCGGCCCCCCGCGGCGGACGAGGCGGTTCGTGTGGCGGTGCTGGGGCGCCCCAACGTGGGAAAGAGCTCCCTCGTGAACCGGCTCCTCGGGCAGGACCGGGTCGCCGTGAGCCCGGTGGCGGGCACCACCCGCGACCCCATCGACACCCGGGTCCGGGCCTTCGGCCGGGACTACGTGCTCATCGACACGGCGGGGATCCGGCGCAAGACCCGGGTGGAGGAGGGGGCCGAGCGCTGGAGCACGCTACGGGCCATCCGCGCCATCGAACGCGCCCATGTCTGCCTCATCCTGTTGGACGCCGTCGAGGGCCTCACCGACCAGGACGCCCGCATCCTGAACCTGGTCCAGAAGGGGGGGCGGGGCGCGGTGCTGGTCCTCAACAAGTGGGACCTGGTGGAGAAGGATGCCAAGACCTTCGACCGCGCGGCCAGGGACCTGCGCGGCCGCCTGGGTCCCCACGCCCACGTGCCCGTCGTGAGCCTCTCGGCCCTAACGGGCCAGCGGGTGCCCAAGGTGTACGAAGCGGTGGATCGGGTGCACGCGGAGTGGATCAAGCGGGTGCCCACGTCCCAGGTGAACGCGTTTCTGGAGGCCGCCGTGCGGGAGCTCGCCCCCCCGGTCGTGGGGGGCAAGCGCACCCGGCTCTACTACATGACCCAGGTGACGGCGGCGCCGCCGCGGTTTGCCGCCTTCGCGAGCTACGCCGAAGGCATCCCCGCGTCCTACGCGCGGTTCCTAATCAACCGGCTCCGCGACGCCTTCGGTTTCGCGGGGATTCCCGTGACCATCCGCTTCCGCAACCGCTCTCGCCGGGAGAGCGCCGGCGCGAGACCCAGGGGACTTGCGGGAAGGGGAGAGGAAGACGACATGCGGATGGAGGAGGAGGGCTGAGGGGGAGGGGAGAGACCGGGG
>JBFLZB010000065.1 GCA_040756475.1 Thermodesulfobacteriota bacterium | reverse complement strand
TGGCGGCCTTCCTGGAGGCCTTCCTGGCGGCCTTCCTGGCGGCCTTCCCGGCGGCCTTCCCGGCGGCCTTCCCGGCGGCCTTCCTCGATCCCCTGCTGCTTCCAGTCCCGGGTCCACTCGGTGACGCGCTCGGCCAGCATGGCGCTTACCTCCTCGAGATCGTTGACATGCGGGACGTCGATGCCCGGCATCCGGGCCGGCAGGAGCACCCGCTTGATCCAGACGGTAAATGACCGTCGAAGATCTGCCTGGGCCGGGTCGCGCAGCCACTGGGCGAGGGCGAAGAGCACGTCGCGCAGGTCCTCGGGTGTGCGGCTATTTTCCATCCGGAAGAGCGCGGACGCAAGGTTTCGCAAGTTCGCCGGGGCCGCGGCGGCCAGGGCGCCCTCGTCGAGCAGGAGGTAGCGGGCTACGGGCCGGTAGCGCTCGAGGCCCCCGGGATGGGGCCCGAGTAGGTCAGCCAGGTCGAGGGGGGCGGTCCAACGCTGTGTGCCGTTGTAGAGAACAATGGGAACCACCGGGGGCAAATGGGCGCCGACGGCCACCGCGCCGGAACGAACGAGATCCTGGTAGAGGAGGCCGCGGTAGGTAGAAAGGCGCACGGCCATCATGGGATCGACCGTGCGCTGGAATTCGATGAGCATGTAGACATAGAGCCATTGCCCGCTCCAGCGCACCCGCCAGATGACGTCGTCTTCCCGTTCCCGGAGGTCGTCGGAGACGAAGCTCGTGGAGACCTTCTGCAGGGTGGAGAAGTCGAGTTGAGCCACCCACTCCTCGGCGACAAAGCCGGTAAGCAGATCCTGGATCATGCGGGGGTGGGAGAAGAGGAGCTTGTAGCCCTGGTCGTGTTGTGCCATGGGGGCCCTCTCGCGAAGCGTCGAGGGGTGGGGGTCCAGGATAGGGCGCCGAGGGTGGCGCCACTCTACCCGGGTTCGTCTGGGAGACAAGCCGGGAGCCTGAAGCACAAGACCCGGAACGGAAAACTCGATGGAGGGCGCAGCTTGGTACCGGGTACCGGGAACTGGGAACTGGGAACTGGGAACCGCCCTACTCCCGGCGGCGGGCGTTTCGCACCCACTCTGCGAAGAAGGCGAGGAAGACCCCGAGGAAGGCGCTGGCGGTGAGGCCGAGGGCGGCGATCAGGGCGCGCTTGGGCTTGACCTTGTGGTCGGAGACCGAGGGGGGGTCGATGAGCTCGAAGGCGAAGTGCTCCACGTTTCGGGCCATCATGGCCTTTTCCACCTGCTCGGAGAGGAGGCTCTGGAGCTTGGCCACGATGACCGGGTCGGTGGCCCGGACGAGCTGCTCCTCGGCGAAGGCTCGGTTGGCCTCTATCTTTCGAAGCTCGTCCTCCTGGATGGAGAGGGCGAGCTCGGTGAGAAAGGCCTCGAGGATCTGTTTCGCGCGGGCGGTCTGCGTCCAATCGAAGGAGAGCCTCAGCACCCCGGCCTTGGGGTCGTTGCGAACGGTGTAGAGCCCGGCGAGCTGCTTCTCTGCCGTCCAGAAGGTGGGGACGTCCTCGGGGCGCTCCACGTTCCACGCCTTCTTCTCCGGGTCCCAGTCGCGGGCGAAGAGGACGGGAAGGAGGTCGTGCTTGGCCACCGTGCGCTGGAGGAGCCGCCGGCTCTTGAGGAGGGCCTCCAGGCGGTTGGCGTCGGCACCCCCGAGGGACACCCCGAGACTTCCGGCCACCTCGGCTCCCAGGCCCCCGAAGGCGGCCAGGGCCATGGAGGCCCCGCCTGCCCGCTTCTGCTCCGGCGGGGCGATGACGGCCTGGGCCCGGTACACGGGGGTGGCGAGGAAGGCGTAGGCCAGGGCGGCGCCGGTGCCCAGGAGGGTGACCAGGGCAACGAGGAGCCATCGCCGGCGCAGGACCGCCAGCAGGTCGAGCAGGCTGATCTCGTCGTCGGGCGGAGGGCCCCAGAAGGGGGGGTAGACGGGGTAGGCGCCGGGCGGGGCACCCTGGGGGCCGGGCCCAGAGGAAGCGGTCGGGAGGTCTGGCATACGGGCGAAGCCTCTGGGTCGGGATGGGAAGGCGGCATCATAGGAAACCGGGGCCCCGGGGGTCAAGGGGGGGAGACGAGGCGGGGCGAGTTCCCGGTTCCAGGTTCCCAGTTCCCGGTTAAGATCTCAACCGGGTCTCAACCGGGAACAGCGGCCTGTGGCCGCCGACACCGGGAACAGCCGCCGCAGGCGGCCGACACCGGCCCCTTCGGGCAGGCCAGCAGGGACCTTTCACGGCCGGCGGTTCAGAACAGCGCCACGGCCACCCCGGCGGTGACGGCGATCTGGAAGAGGACCTGGGTGATGTCTTTGAGCTCCCTCATGAAGCTCACCCGGAGGACCTTCTCGGGCACGAGCACGGTGTCGCCCGGCAGGAGGTCGAGGCTGCGGATGCCCCCCCGAGACCACCAGTTGCCGGAATCGGCGCTGCCCGGGCTGACCACGGTGCCGTCGGCACGGACCACGTAGATGCGCCGGTCCTCCGCGTCCGGGGTGGGTCCGCCGGTCTTCTGGAGGTAGTGCTCCACCCGGCGGTTGTCGGGCTCCCAGAGCAGGCTCGTGGGGTTGTAGACCTCGCCCACCACCGCGACGGTCTGGGGGGTCTTGGGCAGGGCGAGGGCGTCGCCGTCTTCCAGGACGATGTCCCACTGGGTGCCCCGGAGTTCGTCCAGCGGGAGGGCCCGCATCACGACGCGGCCGGTGGCCCGGACCGCCTGGAGCTTCTGGAGGAGCTGCCGCTGGGCCTCCAGGAACTGCCTCTGGGCGGCCACGTCCTCGGGGCTCAGGGCCGTCTGCACCTCTGCGGAGGCCGCCCGCAGGACGGTCTGCTCCAGGGTGTCGCGCAGCTCGTCGAGGCGGCGCTGCTGCTGCTCCCGGGCGCTCTCCCGGGTGAAGACCGCGCCCCGGAGGTAGGCTTCCGGGGTGTAGCCCCCGGCGCGCTCGAGGACGCTGGAGAGGCGCTCGCCCTTGAAGATGTAGTAGGTGCCCGGGAACCGCACCTCCCCCGAGAGCTCGACCTTCCAGGTCTCGCGCCACTCGGGGATGGTCTTGACGAAGAGCTTGTCCCAGGGCCCCACGGGCAGGTTGGCCTCGGGGTCGCCGGCGAGGGCCCGCTCCAGGGAGAAGCGCACGGTCTCCACCTCGGCGATCTCGCCCTCCACCACCCGGGTGCGCACCACCTCGGCCTCGGCGAGGTAGGCCTGCTCCCTGACGCCGCCGGCGGCGAGCACGAGGTCGCGCACCCTCATGTTCGAGGCGTGGGGGTAGGTGCCCGGGGCGTTGACCTGGCCCGACACGCTCACGGTGCGCACCGGCGCGAACTGGAAGGCCGAGTGGATGACCACGTGGTCCTGATCGCGCAGGAGCAGGTCCTCCGCCGGGTCGGACTGCAGGGCCCCCTCGAGGTGGAAGGTGTGGATCGTCACCTCCTTCGAGCGCCGGTCGGTGCGGTAGAGGTGGGCCACGGGCAGGTAGGCATCCTTGGTGAGGCCCCCGGCCTTGAAGACGAGCTCCCTCGCCGTCATCCCCCGGGTGAGGGGGACGCGGCCCGGCCGCTTCACCTCCCCCTCGATCCGGACCGTCTCCTCGAAGGTCTCGTCCCAGACCGAGTGGACGATCAGGTGGTCCTGGTCGGCGAGCTCCAGGTTCTCTGCGGGGTCGCCGGCGAGCGCCCTGCCGAGGTCGACGTAGAGGGTTTCCCGGGAGCGGTCCGGCAGGTACCGGAGCACCTGCGCCCGGCTCAGGAGCGCCTCGGGCCCCAGGCCGCCGGCCAGGCGCACCAGGTCTGCGACCCGGGCCCCCCGGGGGATGCGGTACAGGCCCGGGCTCCGGAGCTCCCCCGTGGCCTGGGCCTGGAGGGGCGGGCGAAACTGGTACCGGGAGAAGATGTAGACTTCGTCCCGGGGGCGAAGCGCGAGGTTCTCGGCCGGCCCGCGGCCCTCCAGCGCCGGGCCGGGCCGGAAGGGGAGCACCTCCCGCGTGCGGTCGGGCCCGGTCTCGCGGAGCACGACACCATAGGACAGGTCCACGTCGGGCTTGAGATTCTCGGTAGAACCCAGGAGGTCGGCCACCCGCATGCCTTCGGCGAAGGCGTAGGCCCCGGGCCGGTACACGTGGCCCAGGAGCGTGACCTGGTTGCGGACTTCCGGGTCCAGGGGAAAGACCCGGACCACGTCGCCGTCGCGAAGCTCGAAATCGCCGGCCAGCTCGGAGAAGGCCACGTCGAGGACCTCGCGCCGCCGGTTTCCCTCGGCGCGCTCCACCTGGAGGCGGCCCCCGAACGCGTCGGGCTCGAGACCTCCGGCCAGCTGCAGGAGGGCCCGAAGGCCCTCGCCCTGCCTGAGCTCGTAGATGGCAGGGCGCTTGACCCGGCCCTGGAGCCGGACGAGGGTCTCGGCCTTGGGCAGCACCACCACGTCGCCGTTCTCCAGGGGCCGGTCACCCCGGGTCTCGCCCTTCTGGATGAAGTCGTAGAGATCGAGGGTGGCCGCCACGTTGCCCGCGCGGCGCAGGAGCACCCGGCGAAGCGAGCCCAGGGTGGTGGGCCCGCCGGCAGCCATGACCGCGTGGATGACGGTGGAGAGCGGCGTCAGGGTGACCGAGCCCGGCCGCTGGGCCTCGCCCACCACGAAGACCTGCACCGATCGGGTGCCGGAGAGCGTCACCGCCGCGCTCACCCCCGTGATGGACTCCGCCCGGGCCTTGAGCAGCGCCCGGGCGTCGGCGTAGGCCAGCCCCCCGACCCGGACGGGCCCCACCCGGGGGAACTGCACGCGCCCCTCCCCGTCGACGACCAGCCGACTCTCGCTCTCGAAGCGCCCCCAGAGGGTGACGAGGAACTCGTCGCCGGGCCCGATGACGTAGGAATCCGGCGGCGGGGTCCCCGCGGGGGGGGTGAAGAGCGCAGGTGCCTGATCGAACACCCCGCGGCCGAAGCGCTCCAGGGAAGGGGCCGGGGAGTCCGGGGTCGCGCCCTTGACCTCTTGGAGGACATCCCGGGCCAGCCCGCCGGCGCGTTGACGCGCGCGGCTGAGCTCGTCGCCGTGCGACGCCTCGGAGATCTGAAGCTCTGCGCGCTTGCCCGCGAGGAGCTCCGACTCCGTGGGGTCGAGCACGCCGTCGCCGAGGAAGGTCTCGACGTAGGAGCGGTAGACCAGGAGCCGCCGGTGCGCTTCCACGGCACCGGCGATGACCTCCCCCGCTTCCCCGGGCTCCAGGCCCAGCTCCTGACCCCGAAGCGCCAGGAACTTGCGGTCGTCCTCGGAGAGGACCCCGTCGCGCAGAAGGACCTCCGCCTGGCGCCGCAGGGCCCCGCGGTGCTCCTGCTTCCTCTGCTCCTCCCGCTCCTCCTCGGCCGCGGCCCGGCCTTCGTCGGTCGTAAGCGAGCCTGGCACAGCGGCAGCAGGAGGGGCCGGCGTCGAACCCGGGGCGGGTCTTTCCAACTGCCGCAGCAGACGGTTCACGTCCAGATTGTCGGGCAGCGAGACCCCGGGCGGGAGCTGGGCTCGGGCAGCCGAAGGAGGGCTCGCGGCCAGGCCGGAGCCCGCGAAGGCGAGGCAGAGCGCGAGCCCGAGGACGTGTGGGCGCATCAACAACCTCTTGGGCGTCGGAAAGCTCCCGGCCGGGGAAGGTGGACCCGGGAGGTGGCCCGCCGGGCGCTCCCGGGGGGGAGCGTCGCCAGGGCAAGGGTGGCGGCGAGGGCTGGTCCCGTCATCACGGCCTTCTCTCGGGGGGTGAAACCGTCGGGGACCCGCTCGGCGGGGTGGGGAGCACCTAGGCCTGGGGGCGCCCCGCGGCGGCGGCATCGAAGCTCTGCGTGGAATCGCAAACGACCCTACCGGCTGGGCAGGGACCGCCTCCCGGGAGGCCAACCAGGGAGGTAGGATACGGGAGTCCCTCCCCTCACGTAAAGTCACGGAGAGCATATAACACCGGCCTGCGAGGGGAGCAAACGGCCGTCGGGCGCCCGGGGTCGCCGGGCACAAGGCAATGGCCTATCCACCTTGCCCGGACCTTGCACCGCCAGGCTGGAGGGGCGCAGAGAACTCGGCGAGCCCCTTGGCGAGACCCCTTGCGGTCGGTGGAGCTGGCCACTCCCCCGCAGAAGCCCGACGATCTACAGGGTGGTTGTGACGGCTCGGAAGAAAGGCCCACCCCTGGCGGGGTGGGCCTCTTCGTTCACGGCCGCGGGCGCCCCCCCACTCCGGTCAGCCCGGGGTCTCCGTCTCGTTTTCCGTCTCGTTTTCCGTCTCGTTCTCGGTTTCGTTCTCCACTTCGAGCTCGAACTCGAACTCGTTGGAGCCGTCGTTGGCGAAGGCCTTGGGCGCTTCGAGCTCGGCGCGCTCCCAGGTGATGCCGGCCGGCGTCTGGGTGCCCCGGAACTTCACCAGGGTGCCGGCCACGCCGGCTGCCTGGAGGAACGCCGCGCGGGTGATGTCTTGCCGGGCGGCGTTCTCGAAGCGGCTGTCGCTCACCGTGGAGGTGTCCACCTCGGCGCCGAGCACGGTCACCACGTCTCCCGCGACGCCGGAGCTCGGCCCCTGGAGGATCACCCGACCGTCGGACCGGGGGTCTTCCCGCTCCAGCCGGGCGGCCACGGCGCTGCCGCCCTCCAGGAAGCCGCGCAGGTCGACCCGGTCGCCCACCTGGAGCTGGTCCAGCCCGAAGGGGGAGACGTCGTCGCGCTTGTCGCGCAGGATGGTCGACGCATTCACCTGCACGGTCACCCCGAGCACGGTAACGCTGCTCGCCGTCTTCGCGCTCACGTCGCCCTGGAGCTTCACGGTCTTGGCGAGCTCGAAGGAGACCTCTCGGACCACGAGCACGCCCTGATCGTTCACCTCGCCCTCCACCTCCACGACCCTGCCGACGGCCAGGCTGGCCGCGGTGCCGCGCCGGAACTGGGTCTGGGCCGTGGTGGTCACGAAGCGGCCGTCCACCTCGAAGTCCGTGGCCGAGACAAACGAGGTGATGATGCCCTTGGCCCGCACCTCGATGCCGTGCTCGAGCTCGGGGTTCTCAGCCTTGATGAAGGAAGCGACCACCGCACCGCCAAGGAGATCCTGGTCGCTCTTCACTTCTACCACGAGGCCGTTGGCCAGGCCGCCCGCCGCCGCGACGCTCGGGTCGAGCACCGCCAGGCCGTAGTCGACGGTCAACGTGCCGAGCCGAAAGGTGTCGGCCGTGGTGTCCAGGTTCGCCACGGTCCCCTTGACCTCGAGCTCGGCCTCGGGCACGTCGTCGAAGCCGGCTCCCTTGCGCTGGACCCGGGTGGCCCGGAAGGAGCCGTCGGCGGACCGAAATCCGCTCACCTCCACGAAATCTCCGACCACCAGAGAGCCTGCGCCCCCGGGGAGATCGGCAAAGACCGTGGTGTCGATCAGGCGCACCACCTGATTGAGGACGCCGATGGTGCCGGTACTCGGGTTGAGCACGGCCGTCACCGGCCCCTTGAGCTCGTGTACGGCCTCGATGCCCTCGGCCCGGCCGGTGACCCGGTCGTCGTTGAGCTCCGCCTCCACGCGCACCACCATGCCCACCTGGAGGTCGTCGAGGCCCTTGGGGTTGTCGTCGATCTTCACCGGAGTCCCGGCGGGAGTCTCGAGGGTCAGGCCGTTGACCCGGATACTGCCGAAGCTGTCGATGGTGCCCGAGACGAACGCGGACCCGGAACCCCCGGTTCCGCCGCCGCTGCTCCCCCCACTGCTGCCCCCGCAGGCGGGGAGCAGGGCGAGGCTGAACAGGGCCGGGGCCAGCAACCAACGAACGATTCTTGTCTTCATGACTTGCCTCCTTCTCGGGGTTGAACGGCGGTGCCGTTGCTTGGTCGCGCAGGAAACCTTGCGTTGAGCTCGTTCATGGCCGGGCGGCTCCCTCTTTTCCGCGCGGCGCCGGTGGGTTCGGCCGCGCGCGTCGCACGGCAGCCGCCGGCGGTTCGGGTGACGAAGCGTGGATCTCGGTGCCGCGAACCGCCGCCTCTTCACCGTGGCTCAGCGGCGGCGGTTCGGCGGGAACGTCCTCCTCGAACACGTACACCCCGGTCACCAGGCGCTTGCGCCCGGCCCCCGCCACCTCCGGCGTCACGTCGCGGTCGTGACGGGCGAAGAGCCGGTCGAGCTCTTCGATCAGGGCCTGGGCCCGTCGGCCCGCCTCCCGGCGCAGGGCCGCCGACGCTTCGTCGGGGAGGTTGTCGTAGGACACCTTGCGCTGGAAGAACGCCTCCTCCGGGGGCGCGTCCAGGTTGTGCCCGATGGCGGCGATGAGGTCCGAGACGTCGGTGCCGAGGATCTCGATCTTCTCCTGCGCGCTCATCCGGGGAACGTAGGACCGTTCCAGCAGCTCGATCCGCCCGTCGGGAAGCCGCGCGACCGTGCCGACCCGCAGGAGCTCGTCGAGCACGGCCCGGGCGGGAACATCCCCGCTGAAGCGGCGCACCAGCTCGGAAAAGCTCGCCCCAGGCCCCTCCGCCGGCAGGGGCGCGGGCTCCGCAGCGCCCTGGTCGGCCCCTGGGGCTGCCTGGAACCCCGGCTCCCGCACCCACGCGCTGACGACCCGGGCCGCCCGGTTGTACCGCAGCTCCGCGTCCGCGTCCGCCGGCTCGGGCTGGCGGCGCAGCCGCGTCACTTCCTTGCGGGAGAGCCCCGTGAGCACCGCCGCCCGCGACGCCGACGGCCGGCGCCCGGGAAGACCAAAACCGTCGTCGGCCGCAGCCACGAAGGCCCGCTTGGCCCACTCGGCGAACTCTCCGTACGCCACGCCGTGGCGCAGGAGCACCCGGGCCAGGCTTCGCAGGATCTTGTCGGTGGCAGCCGCGAGGGCTCGGGAGGTCTGGGTAGCCATGGTTGGGATTTTCGTCCCAACTCTGATCTGCCGCAAGAGACCGATCGGGTAAGATTTGTGGCTACTTGACCATTGAGATACAGATCACGAGGAGGCCGGGGAGGCAAGAGGAGGAAGAGGGAAGGCCCTGAAGCGCCAGGAAGAGGCCCCGAGCCCGAGGTGGTGGGGGTTACCGGACAAGTTTCGAAATATCGCGATCAAAGCTGAATGTTTGCCAACCCCTGGCTTCCGCGGTGGCCACCACGAGGGCATCGACGATGTCCACGGGCTTCTTGGCGAAGAGCCTCAGGGCAGCAAGAAGGACCGCTCGGTCTTCGTTTGCAACCCCCCGATACCCGAGTACCCCCAAGAGCCGATCGGCGACCTCGGCTCGGGGCACGCCGTAGACCTTGAGGAGAACATAGACACATTCGACGAGAACGCCCTCGGGGATGAAGGCGCGCGTATCACCCCGAATCACCCCCTCGAAGAACACTCTCGCCCGTTGATGATGATCGGGATGGTCGGCCAGCAGATAGCGGAGTATCACGTTGGCATCAACGACGTGGATGTTTTTCACGCATCGCCTCCGTCCACGCCGTGTCCTTCTCCTGATCGGGGGAGACCGATGGCAGTGCGTAGCGGCTGAGGCTTCCCGCAAGGTCCCGCACCGGTTCGATGCGAATGGTGTCTTCGTCCGCCACGATCCGAACGGTATCCGAAGCGAGCAGTTCCCTTACCCCCCGGGGCAAGGTGATCTGCCCCTTCGGCGACACCTTGACGACTCTTTCCACGGGTTGCATCGCAGCTCTCCTATGCCTCGCGGGTGCATTCAGCCGTGCCGTTCCCAGCGTACCCGTTCCGTGAAACGCTCTCAAGGTGGGCCAACACGATTCGGCGGGGGCAGAGGTTTGGCCGAACAGCAGGCGAGCCGGCGGAAGGCCAGCCGCTGGAGCGGCCCTTGCGGGGCCGCATCGCCTGCGGGAGCAGGCTCCTACCCGGGGGGAGCCGCGCGGGGCCCTCACGTCGGGCCACCGCACCCCAACTCGGCGTTCCGAACCGGAAGATGGTTCGTCCGAAACCGAACCCGAGACCTGCCCGCGATCACTGGGTTCCCAGAAACCGGGACCAGGGGTCCTCGGTGGGCGTCCGCGGCACGCGCCTTGCCCGTTGCGCTTGGGAGACGGGGGTCGATCCGAGCAGGAGCGCCACTGCCGCCTCGAGTTGCGGGTCCTGGGCCTGGGTGATGGTGCCCTCGGCCACGGTTGCCTCGACGAGGAGATCGGGGTCGATCCCGATGCCGTGGTAGGAGACCCCCGACGGCGGAAGGATGAAGTGGGAGGTGATGAAGAGTCTCGAGCCGTCCAGGAGCGTCACGGCGTCCTGGCGCACGCCCTTGCCGAAGGTCGCCGTGCCTACCAGGGTCGCGACTCCATAGTCCCGCAGGGCGGCTGCCGTGACCTCGGACGCCGACGCCGTAGCGCCGTCCACCAGGACCACGAAGTTCTCCGGGGTCACGCCGGAGAGGTTGGCAGCGAATCCGCCCAGGTAGCGGGAGGTGTTCTGGAACAGCGTGCCGTCGAAGGTGAGGATCGGGTGGGTGTTGGGGGGTTCGTCGTTGTCCACCAGGTAGTCGGTCAACTCGAGGGCTCCGGTGACGCTTCCTCCCCCGTTGCCGCGGAGGTCCAGGATGATCTTGCCAGGGGCGGCACCCGCCTCCTGGGAGAGGGCCAGGTAGTCGTCCCGGACGTGCTGCCCCGTCAGCGTCGTATACCTTCGCACACTGAAGTAGGCGACGTCGGGCTGCAGGAGAAATGCCAGGTGGACCTCGGCGGCGGTCGCCACGACCACGAGCCGCCCGCCGCGGTCGACCGTGATCTCCGCCTCCTCGGCCTCCTCCCGCGGCAGGAGCTCCAAGGCCTGGTCCAGCGTCAGGCCCTGGACGGAGGCGTGCACGACGCCCGGCGGGCGATGCACCGCGACGATGCGGTCCTCCGCCTGAAGGCCGTCGTACCACGCCCTCGTGAAGGGAAGGACCTCGGTGACCGTGAGCGGGCCTGAATCGGAGACCGTCTCGGCGCCGCCGAGAATCCCCAGGCGCAGCCCAATGGTGGCCCTCGCTCCGGTGAGGGCCGGCTGCACGGCATCCTGGAAGACCGATGCGGCGAAGAGGCTGGTGAAGGGATCGGTGAGCCGGAGCTCCGCCACGTAGTCCGCGAGCGTCGAAAACCCGTCCAGGGACCGGGGCAGGAGCTCGGGATACAGGTACAGTCGCTGGTAGCGAAGACACCCCTGGGCGAGAAGGAGGTCCACGGCCTCTCCCAAAACGGAGGTTCGGCACGCAGGGGCGGCCTCCACCGCCGCGTAGACGGCGGTCAGCTTTTCCAGCGTCACCTCGGCGGGCAGATCTTGGGGAATGGCGAGCACTAGCCCCGTGCTTCCCCCCACCAGGAGATCCCCCTCCCTGCGAATGCCGGTCGGATCGTCGGCGTCACTCGAGCCTCCACAGCCCCAGGGCAGGAGTGCGAGGAGCAGGAGAAGGGGGGCTATCCGGTGGTCCGTCGGGACGTGCCGCGGCATGGGGTGTCCTCGGAGAGGGGTCCTTCAGGGCGAGAAACCAATGGTTGGACCGGTGCCGCGTCGACACCGGGAGAGAAAAGAGGGGAGGGACCCCAAGCGAGCCCCTCCCCTCTTCTGCAGTGAGACGTCGGGGGGGGGGGCCCCACGGCGGGCCGCGCCCCCGCTTGGCTCAGGGTCCGACAGACCCCTGGACCTGGGTGGCGACGAAGGCCTGGCTGGCACCCCCTTCGTCCAGGAAGGTGCCGACCACGGCGCCGTCCAGGTTGAGGCCGTAGGCTCGGCTGATGCCGGAGGCCTGCACCGGCTCCAAGAAGGTCGGGTCGGTGAAGTTGTCGTCCCACACCACCGAGGCATCCTCGCCCAAGGCCAGGGCGCCCGTGGCGACGCCGGCCAGGCGGCCGCTGTGGCTGACGGCCCAGGCGGCGCCGGGGGTGTCCCCGAGCAGGGTCGGCCCGGCCGTCATCACGGCGGTTTCCGGGTCCACGGTCCACGTGGCCGGCCGCAGGGTGCCCTCGCCGTCGGTGACCTCGCCCGCCACCAGGCCGGCGTCGTTCACGCCGTAGGCCGCGCTGCCGGTGCCCAGGGCGACGAGGCCCAGATCCACCGGCCCCGCCGTCTTGGCGCCGTTGACGTCCACCTTCCACGCCACGGCGTGCACGAAGCCGTCGGCGCCCATGCTCTCACCCACCACGAGTCCTCCGTCGGCCACGTAGAAGGCCGAGCAGGGACCCTCCACGGTCAGGCAGCCCAGTTCCACGGCCTCGCTGCCGGTGGTGGTGCCTGCGTCCCACTTCCACGCCACCGCGCGGTCCACGCCGCCGGCGTCCTCGGCCTCGCCGACCACCACGTCGGCGTCGTTGATGCCGTACCCGGCGCTCCAGGCGTCCAACGCCAGCCCCGGCAGAAGCACGGCGGCCGCGGTCGCATCGTTCCAGACCACCGCGAAGAAGCCGCCGAGGCCGTCGCCCGACTCGCCGGCGATCCGGCCGAAGCCGTTGGTGTCGTACGCTGCGGAAGACGCGCCTACCGCGAGGGCGCCGAGGAGCTGGCGGCCGGTGGAGCCCAACTGCCACCTCGTGGCGTGCACGGTCTGGGCGACCGGGTCATCGGAGAACCCGACGATCTCGCCGGCCCCGTTGATGGCCACGGCCGCGCTGAAGGTGCTCTCCGCCGGGGTGAGGGTCCCCGGGGTGAACTCGGCGAAGCGGGTGTTGTCGAGCGGGAAGCTGTCGGCGTCGTTGGTGACGCCGTCGCCGTCCGCGTCGGGGTCGAGCACGAGGCCCGAGGCCGCGATCTGCTCCGTTGTGGCCGCGGGGTTGAAGAAGTCCGGGCGTCCGTCGCCGTCGGTGTCGGCCCACGCCACGAACTGGAGCGGGAAGGCGTCGTTCACGTTGAGCACCCCATCCTTGTCTGTGTCGGGGTCGCGGGGGTCGTTGCCCGCCAGGAACTCCTGGAGGTTGGTGAGGCCGTTGCTGTTGAGGTCCACCCCGGCGTCGGAGGGGTCCAGGGGGTCGAGGCCGTTGGCGACCTCGAAGGTGTTGGGCATGCCGTCGCCGTCGGTGTCAGGGTTGCGGGGGTCGTTGCCCGCCAGGAACTCCTCGAGGTTGGTGAGGCCGTTGCCGTTGAGGTCCACCAGGGCGTCGGCCGGATCCAGGGGATCGAGGCCGTTGGCGACCTCGAAGGTGTTGGGCATGCCGTCGCCGTCGGTGTCGGGGTTGCGCGGGTCGTTGCCCGCCTGGAACTCCTGGAGGTTGGTCAGGCCGTTGCCGTTGAGGTCCACCAGGGCGTCGGCCGGGTCCAGGGGATCGAGGCCGAACTCCACCTCCCACAGGTTCGGGATGCCGTCGCCGTCGGTGTCGGGGTTGGTGGGGTCGTTGCCCGCCAGGAAGTCGTCCAGGTTGGAGATCCCGTCCCCGTTGGCGTCGGCCAAGGCGTCGGCCGGGTCCAGGGGATCGAGGCCGAACTCCACCTCCCACACGTTGGGCAGACCGTCGCCGTCGGTGTCGGGATTGCGGGGGTCGTTGCCCGCCAGGAACTCCTGGAGGTTGGTCAGGCCGTTGCCGTTGAGGTCCACCAGGGCGTCGGCCGGGTCGAGGGGATCGAGGCCGTTGGCGACCTCGAAGGTGTTGGGCATCCCGTCGCCGTCGGTGTCGGGGTTGAGGGGGTCGTTGCCCGCCTGGAACTCCTGGAGGTTGGTCAGGCCGTTGCCGTTCACGTCGGCATCCGGGTCGAAGGCCGGGTCGGGGACGAGCCCGAAGTAGTGGATCACCCACCCGTCCGGGATTCCGTCGGCATCCGAGTCGGCAAGCGCTGCGGCGTCGGCGATGCCGTCGGCGTCGGCGTCGGCGAAGGCCGCAGGAACCCCGGCCGCCGCCGGGAGCGCGGCGGCGAGGCCCGCCGCCGAGGCGGAGGCGCGGCCCGTGGTCAGATCGATGTCGATGTCGCCCAGGCTGAGCGCCCCGGTGCCGGCCGGCACGTTGAAGGTGACGCGCCCGGCGATCTCGAGCACGGCGAGCACGGGGCCCGCGGCGTCGGTGAGCCGGATCTGGATCAGGTAGTCGCGGCCCTCGATGAGGCCGGCCAGGGTGACGGCGCTCTCGGTGCCGAGCGCCTGGCTCGCGCGCACGACGTTGCCGGGCGCCTCCACGGCGACCACGGCCAGCGGCAGGTCGGCGGCCACCCGCGCCGCCGTGCGGGAAGCGTCCGGGGCCGCGACCTTGGGAGCCGCGTCGCGCAGGACGGTCCCCGAGAGGGTGGCCGTATCGGGTCCGCCGCCTCCCCCGCCGCCGCAGGCGGCCAGGGCCAGGGGCAGGAACGCGGCCAGCAGGATCATGGGCGCTCTGCGAAATCTCGTGTTCCTCATGGTCTCCACCTCCCTTCTGGGTATGACGGCTGGATCGGTCGGGTGCGGGTTGCTTCGGATTCTCTCCATGTGGCGTCCTTTCAGCGAACGGTCAGCGGCTGGTTCAGCAGGGAGACTCCGTTGGACGACTCGACGCTCACGGCGGCGGTGCCCGAGGGCACGGCCAGGTTGCCGCCTTCCAGCGTCCAGGTGCCGTCCGGGCCCACCGGCACGGTCCCGAGGGCCGGGCCGCCCAGGGTGGCCCCCGCGTGCACGGTCATGGTGGTGCCCTCGGGGCTGCCCAGGGTCACGCCGGCCACGAGCCACTTGAGCACCTTGGTGCGCAGCTCGGCGGTGTTGACCTGAATGTCTTCCACGAGCACGGTGACCGCGGCGGCGTTGGACACGAGGCCGCAGAAGTCCGTCACGGTGTAGGCGAACGTCGCGACGCCCGAGAACCCGGCGGCGGGGGTGAAGGTGACGGTGCCGTCGGCGTTGGCCACGGCGGCACCGCTGCCTGCCGGCGCGATGGAATCCGCGACGATGGCAACCCTCCCAGGCGCGGGGGTCACGACGATCGGGCCCTCGACCGGGTCGACCACGACGTCGGAGTCGTTGGCCAGGACCCCGACGACGACCGGCGTCGCGGCCAGGGTGGCGGCGGCGTCGTCAACCGCTGTCGGCGCCACGTTGTCCGCCGTGCAGCCGGAGACCTTGCCCACGACCGAGAACTGGGTTTCCGAGACCTGCGTCGCGTCCGGGAAGGTGATCGTGACGGCCGTGGGGCCGAGGGGGCGCAGGGGGCTCGAGAGCGGGCCCGGGGTGATGGCGTCACCGAGAAAGCCGGGAGCACCGGTGCCGTTGGAGGCGAAGATCTGGACGGCCCCGGGCAGCGCGCCGGCGAAGTCCGGCGGAACACCGGAGGCCCCTCCTTCGCCACGGAATTCACCGGCCGTGATATCGGCCGGAACATTGAAAGTGAAGGTGGCGCAGGGCGTCTCGACGGTGTAGTCCCCGGCCGCCACGAGGTTCTGCACCCGGAGGAGCGCCACGTTGCCCACGGTGTTCGTTTCGCCGACCGCCGCCGGGCCTGCCGCTTCGAGGACGCACTGGGCCAGCACGGAGACGCCGTTCGCGTCGAACTCCGCCACGGCCGCATAGAACAGGGCTTCTCCGATGTTGCCGTCCACGAAGCCGCCGTTGGGGTCGATCAGCTCGGGAATGCAGGGCGGCTGCTCCGCTGCGGGGAGGGCCGGGTCGAACTCGTCGCAGAGCTGCAGGCGCAAGCCCACCGCATCCTCGAACCAGAGCGGGAAGCCCGTGCCCACCGGGCCCGGATCGACGGGTCCCACCGCCGCGAGATCCGCGTTCGCCGGCCGCGCCGTGCCGAAGACCAGCACCGCGGCGGCAAGCGGTGCCGCCAGGAACGCGCCCGCCGCCATGATTCGTGACCACCTTGTTGGTCTCATGATTCCTTCTCCCTTCGTCCTGCATCTGTCCGGGTGCCGCACTCAGCGCACCCTCAAGGGAACGGCCGTTCGGGACACCCCGTTGGCCGACTGCACGCTTACCATTCCGGAAACGCCAGGGCCCGCCAGGGCGCCGCCCCGCAGGGACCAGACTCCGTCGGGGCCGACCGGGGCGCTGCCCACGGCCGGGCCGGCGAGGTCGGGCCCGGCGTGGACGGTGATCCGGTTCGGGAGCACCTGCCCCCGGATCTCCCCCGCCGGGTTCAGGCCGGTGTGCACGTTCACGTAGGCGCGGCCGGCGTAGAGGGCCGCCAGCGCCTCGGCAAACGTCGTCACGTCGCCCTGGGGGGTGAGGCCCGCCGCGGTCAGGATTCCGTCGAGGCCGCCGCTCCCGGTGCCAACCGTGAAGTCGGCGGAGGCGAGGGTGAAGAGCACGCCTCCGTTTTCCCCCGGGGCTCCCAGGTGGACGTGGGCGGCGGTAACAGCCCCCGAGAGGCCCGCCACGTCGAGGGAGAAGGCAAGCTCGGTGGCCTCCGCGTTCCGCACGAAGGTCGCCGCGCCGGTGGCCGTGGTCTCCACCGGCGGCACCTCCTGGGCCCCGCCCAGGGCCGAGCGCAGGCTCGCGTCGGAGCTCGTGCCCTCGACGGTCCACTTGAGGAGCCTGGTGCGCAGCTCGGCGGCGGTCACCTGGAGGTCCTCCACCGCCACGGTGACGGCGGTCTCGTTGGAGAGAAGCCCGCCCGTGTCCTGGGTGAAGTAGGTGAAGGTGTCGAGCCCGGTGAAGCCGGGGGGCGGGGTGTACTCGAAGACCGCCTGCCCCAGGAGGAGGTCCACGTTGCGGAAGACCGTGCCGCCTCGGGCCGTGACCCCCTCCATGGCGAGCCCTTCCGCGCCGGGCACCGCCAGGGCCTGCACGTGGAGCCCGTGGACGTTGGTGTTGGCGGGGTTTGCCGGGTTCAGGGGGTCCAGGGGGTCGAGGGCGCGCACGTCCACGTCGTTCGCCAGGGGGTAGAGGATCTCGTTGCTGCTGTTCGGGGCCGCCCCGAAGCGGTCGGGGTGGGCCACGGGCGCCAGGTTCGCCCCGTCGTTGAAGACCTTCCCGGCCAGGGTGAAGGCCTCGAGACGCACGGTGTTGGACGCGGAGGCCGCGTCGAGGAAGAAGCCGGGAGCCGGATCCACGAGCTCCACCTCGAAGAAGTCGTTCACGCCTCCCGCGACGGGCACCGTGAGGAGCTCTTCCAGGCCGGTGACGGGGTCCACGAGCGCCGGGAGGGCCAGGTAGGCGTTGCCGTTGAGGAGCACCCGGCTTGCGGGGTCGCCCGGGGTCGTCAGGAACGGCCCGATGCTCCGGTCCGGCCCGTCGTCGTCCACCCGGGGCGAGACCAGGGCGGGCGGCTCCGGGGGGACGGGTCCGTCGCCCAGGGCGGCGACGAAGGAGTCGGCCGAGGGCTGCGCCACGCCCACGTCCTGGGTCTGGTTGATGGCGCGGATGCCCGGCGTCGCGATGTCGTAGGTCACCTGGCCGAAGGGGTGGGTCACCCGGTACTGCCCGGCGACGGGAACATCGATGCGCAGGCGGATGCGGCCGAAGGCGACCTGCTGGCCGTCGTTGGGGATCTCGTTGAAGAAGCCCGCCTCCAGGGCGCTGTCGAAGATCACCTGGCCGGCGAAGCCGTTGGAGCTCAGGTAGGTGCCTGCCGTCCCCGCGAACCACCAGAACGCCTCCGAGCCGAAGTTGAACGGGAAGGAGATGGGGAGCCCGGGGAAGAACTCGTCGGTGAGACAAGGGATCACCGTGGTCTGGTCTGCCGGATTCACGGTGTCCTGGTCCAGGCAGAGCTGGAGCCTCAGGCCGTTCTGGTCCTGGTACCAGACGGGGAAGCCGTCGGCGATGCTGACGGGCCCGAAGGAGTCGAGCGCCGCCCCCGCGCCGGTGCACACCCCCAGGACCAACGCCGCCCCGAGGGCGCCCGCCCGCATCCCTCGCAGGGCGTTGGAACGCCCCTCGCTGTGCTTCCATCTCATGCATGCCTGCAAGCGGTTGCGCACGGTTCGCACCTCCCTCAGAAGCTCGGCTTGAAGTGAAAGTCTTCCGTCCCGTCCCACAGGAACGGGCGCAGGGGCGGGAGCCCCTGGGCGGCGCGGCCGGCGGCGCCCACCGCGGGGATGGTGCGAAACCGGGTCTCCAGCGCCGTGCCCCCGTGGCGCTTGGGGTGGCCCTGTCCCAGGTGGCCGTGGCCGTCGGGAATGCGGATCTCCGGGTGGTCGAAGGGAGCCGCCTCCTGGCGCACGCGCTCGTCGGTGAGGGCCAGGAGGAAGTCCACCAAGGCCGTCACATCGTCCTCGTTGAGGCCGATGGCCCGGATCGCCGGGTCGAGGTTGGCGAGGTTGGCCTCGTGGAAGTCGCCGCCCCGGTCGTAGAACTCCACGGCCTGCATCAGGGTGAGGGTGCCGCCGTTGTGGAAGTAGGGGCCGGTGAGCTCCACGTTGCGCAGCCCTGGGGTCTTGAAGGCGCCGTCCACCGCTACCCGGGCCACCGGGGTCGGCGGGCACACCACGGGGATGGCGGCGAAGGGGTCGGGGACGCACCCGGGGGAGGGCACGAAGCGATCGTCGAAGTTCAGGAACCCGAGCTCCTCGCTGCCCTGCACCAGCCCGGCCTTGATCACGGCCTGGCGCGAGAAGGAAAGGGGGTTCCCGAAGGGGGTCGTCCCCCCCCGGCCCCGGTCCTCCGCCACCGGCCGCACGCCGATGTTGTAGAACCCCAGGTCGTAGTTGGCGCTCTCCCCGTCCCCCATGGGCATCACCTCGATGAGCCCCGGCTCGTCGGGGGCGAGGAGCTGCGTGATGGAGGCGCCGGTGAGCTCGGGGCCGAGGTGGCAGTCGGCGCACCCGGTGCGGCCGCTGAAGAAGACGTTGAGCCCGTCTCGCTGGCGCGCCGTGAGCGCCGCGGGATTGCCCCGGAGGAACCGGTCGAAGGGCGTGTCGTCGCTCACGAGCGTGCTCTGGTACATCTGGAGCGCCAGCCCGAAGAAGAGGGCGAAGTTGGCCTCGATCTGGGCGAAGCCCGCCCCCTCGCCGCTGGGCACCGCCTGCGTCGACTGCCAGTACCGCGGGTGGAAGGCCGCCTGGACCATGGCCCGGTAGGTGGTGGCGAGGCCCCGGGCCGAGGGGTTGCCGGTGAGGGTCGCATTGGCCAGGGCCCCGAGGGTGCTGTCCGTGGGGTGCACGGCCTGCTGGGCCAGGGGCTGGAGGTCCAGGAGCTTTCGCCCCGTGTCAGGGAATGTCCGCCCGTCCCACGACATCTCCACCGCGTTGTTCACGGGGCCCACCGCCTGGGAGGCGAGCGAGGCGTTGTTCAGCAGGACGAGCTCCGGGGCGAGCCCCTCCCCGTCGTCCACCCACACCCGGGCATCCGGGTCCTGGGGCCCGAAGGGATTGACGCCGTTGAAGAAGTGGTTGGCCCGGCCGTCGAGGAAGTTGGCGAAGTTGAAGACCGCGTTGATGGCCGAGGGGGTGTTGCGCCCGGTCACCTGGCGGGCGTTTCGCCGCATGCGCTGGAAGACCCGGTCCTTCTCGGGAGCTGCGTCGTCCTCGGCGCTCCCCTCGCGGATGCCCTGGAACCGGGCCAGGGGCACCCCCTGGGCGCCGACCCGGTCGTCGGAATCCGAGAGGACCGCCGGGTCATTGGGGTCCACGCCCCCCGTGCCCCGGTTGTCCGGGTCCACCAGCTTGCGAAACGGGAAGTCCTCGCGCCGCAGGGTGCCGCCCGGGCCCACGGTGTCGAAGACGCCGTCGATGCCCGGGTTCAGGGTATTGGTCACCCGCTCGTCGGTGCCGGCCTTGAAGTGGCACGACGCGCAGGCCGTGGCGCCGTCGCTGCCCACCTGCATGTCCCAGAAGAGGGCCTTCCCAAGCCGGACTGCCGCGGCCTCCTTCTCGGGCGGGATGATCTGCGCCAGGTCATGGGTGCCGCCCTGCACCTTGCCCGGGGTGCCGGCCACGTTGGGCCGGGGGATCGGCACCTGGTCCAGGGAGACCGGCAGGCCCTGGGCCCACCCGCCCTGGGCGCCGCTCACCAGCCCGACAGCCGCAACGGCGGCTCGGAGGAGGGTGCTTCCCCGTTTCGGGCCTCGGGTCGGGTCCGTGGTCATCCGCGTCCTCCGCTCCGGCGTTTCGTGCCAGCTCTCAAGGATGAACTTTGTAGTCAAGGATCATTCCACGATTCCACTGATGCGTCAGTAGGGGAATCTCCCCATTGGGGGGTGGGGCGGCACCCCATCCGCAGCTCCCGCCCCAAGGCCCCTCTCCCCCGGTCCGCTCGCTGCGCACCTCCCCTACGCCACGATGATCTGGGCTTGGGCCGTGTAGAAGAGGGCGTCGTTGGTCCAGTTGCGAAACTCCATGCTGGCCGTGTGGGTGCCCGCAGGCACGTTGTGGAAGAGGATGTCCCACCGCCGAGCCGTGGTGAGCACGAAGGACTCCCCGGCCGGAACGGTGAAGGGCTGGCTGTACTGGGCCCGGTCCCCGTGGCCCAGGGTGTGGCCGTCCACCGCCACCACCTCGGCGTCGAGGGGGAACGTAAAACGCATCGTCGTGTAGCTCGCGTTGAGGAGCCGCACGAGCACGGTCTGGCCGGGGGTCGCCCGCACGGAGACGCCGTCGGGCGGGACCGTGGGCGGGCGGGCCGGCATGCCGGGCGCCTGGGGCACGGTCCACGGGGCCGAGACCCCGGAGATGACGAAGTACCGGGGGTCGAAGAAGTGGAGCCCCGGGGGCAGCGCGGGATCGCCGTCGTTCACCAGGGGCGTCTGGGGGTTGAACTCGCCGTTCAAGTTCCCGTTCCAGTCCGAGTGGTAGAAGAACCCCGTGGGGTCCCCGAGGGGCGCCGGGTCCGCGATGCCGTACTGGCGGCTGCGGTTGGCGAGCTCGCGCCACCGGGGGTCGATGTCGTCGGGCACCCAGATGGCCTCCCGGTCGTAGCGCACCAGCTCGCTCCGGCGGCGAACGAACCCGGGGCCTCCCAGGGCGTAGGGGGCGGTGAGGCCGCTCCCGACCGGGGCCGGCGGGTCCACCAGGAGCATGCCGTACATGCCCATCTCGAAGTGGAGCACGGTGTTTCGGTGGCAGTGGTAGAAGTAGGTGCCCGCCTCGTTGGCCTGCCACTGGTACACGTAGTCGGGGCCGGCGACCTCCACGGAGAGCTTCCCGACCCCGTCGTTGAAGGCCGTGGGCTCGATGCCGTGGTGGTGGATGGTGTGGGGGCCGCCCCGGTTGTTCATGCGGGTGTGGCACACCTCGCCCTCGACGCAGCGGATGGGCGCCGAGGGCCACGTGAGGATACCGGCCGCCGTGTCCTCGAAGGGCCACATCTCCACGAACTCGAAGGTGCCCGTACCGCCGGTGCGCACCGGGTAGACCGGCAGGTCAAAGTCGTGCAGCCCTTGGCGCTCGAACGTCCGGTCCGGGGCGACCCGATCGGGGGTGGGAAGATCGTCGAGGGTCGGGATGAGCCCCGCCGTTAGCTCGGGGACGAGGAGGTTGAGCCGGTGGGTGACGGCCTGCTCCTCCGGGGTCGGGAGATCGGCGACGTTGCGAGTGAGGAGCTGCTCGCTCGTCGGCACCGCGACCCCGAACTCCTGCATCATCACCAGGTCGGCCGGGCTGGTGAGGGGGTCGAAGGTCGTGGCTCCGTCGTGGGTGTGGAAGTCCTGGTCGCGCGGGATGATGTCTTCTATGGCCATTGCATCGCTCCTCTCTTGGCTTCGTGATCTGGGATGGGTCGGTCCGACTGCCCGGGGTCGGCCCTCAGCGCACGTCCACCCGGACTGCGTGCAGCTCGCCGCCGTGGAAGTCCGGCGGGGCTCCCGGCACCACGGCGTGGACGCTGAGCCGCCGGCTGGGCGCTACGGGGAGCGCCCGTCCCCGGAACTCCCAGGTGCCGTTGGCCCGCACGGTGGTGCGGCCGAGCATGGGCCCGGTGTGGTCGTGCCCCGCGAAGAACATGAGCTCGGTGCCGGGGCTGCCGGAGTACCGGCCCTCGGCGTGGAGGCGGTTGAGCTTGAGCCGCAACTCGGCCTTCTCCACGGAGATGACCCCGTCCAGGCCGGGTACGTGGTGGAGGATCTGGCTTCGGTTCACCCCGAACACATCCTCGGTCCAGGTGTCGACGGGCCCGTCCACCTGCCAGTGGCAGATCAGCCCGTTGGGGTAGTTGCCCCCGGCCGCGGTCTGGGAGAGCTCGTTGTGGGAGTGCATGGGGTAGACGAGCGGATAGGGCTCCTCCACCGGCGGCCAGGCGTTGGCGGTGCCGCCCCGGGCGATGCGGTCCACCACGGGTGCCACCACGGCCCGGTCGGCCGGGACGTCGGGCGGCATGATGAAGGGGACGAGCAGGTCGCGCCGGTCGCCGGGGGCCATGGACCAGGTGTCGAGCCCCGCCACGTTGCTGTGCACGAAGCCGTTCTGGGGAAGCCGCCGGTCCGGTGTCCAGGCGTCGTCCACGTGATAGGGAAGGCTCGTCACCCCCGGCCGCCCGAAGGCGTTGTTCGACGTCAGGAGGTAGGCGTGGTTCCCATGGATGTGGGGCGAGTGGGTACCGAGGCCGGCGTTCACGTTGCGGATGAGCGCGGGTTGCCCCTCGCGGCCGAAGGGCGACACGTCGTCGCTGTGGGCCGAGAAGAAGCCCGACTTGCCGTTCATCAGGAAGTACTGGGCCAGGTAGTCCTGCTGGTACTGACTCCCGGACATGCCGGGGTTGAGGCGTAACTGCTCGTTGAGGTACGGATCCACCGTGCTCATGAGCCAGACCCAGGTGCGGGCCGGGTCCCAGGGGTGGCCGGGGAAGTGCTCCGACCCTCTGCCCGGGCTCCAGTTGAGCCGGCCCAGGTGGTCGAAGAGACTCTGGACCGCCGGGGTGGGGTTCGAGTAGGGGGTGTTGCCCCGCCGGGGCAGCACCACCAGCACCCCGTGGAGCCCCATCACGCGGTTGATCGGGGCGTTGAGGTGGTCGAAGTAGAGGTAGGTGCCCGCTGCGGGCGCCGGGGCCACCCAGTGGAAGGTCTCGCCCCGGGGGATGGGGCCGCTCTCCACGATGCCCGGGATGGCGAAGCCGTGGGGCACGCCGTCCTGGGAGCTGGGGAAACGGTTCTCCACATCGATGTGGATCGTCTCCCCCTCGTAGGCGAAGATCACCGGCCCGGGGATGCGGAGCACCGGGATGGGCTCTTCGCCGCCGCCGTGGCCGGAGTGGGCCCCGTGGGCCTCGAACTCGTAGGCCCAGT
>JBFLZB010000064.1 GCA_040756475.1 Thermodesulfobacteriota bacterium | reverse complement strand
AGGTAGCCCTTCCCCGGGCGCGGGTCCAGGAAGACCTCGACGCAGCTGTCCCGGTACACGGGGTCCCCGTATCGGGTGTGGCGGCTTCGCACGTACCGGTCCTCCACCCGGAAGATGCCAAAGAGGCGCGCGTCGCCGTAGAGCAGCCGGGCCCGAGTGCGCGGGCGGTGGGGGCTTCCCTCGGGCCGGAAGCAGGCGAGCTCCAGGGTCTCCGCCGGGGCCCAGGCGGACCCTTCCCAGTCCGGCGACAGAGAGAGCCCGGGGGGCGCCCGGCGCACCGGGTAGGTCGGAAGGCGGGTGGCAGCCAAGGTCCTTGCAACGCTCCGCGAGGTGGGGCAGAGTCGGGCCTCCCGCATCGAAACGCCCAAGCAGGAGGTCGCCGTGTCCGAGTTTCGCAACGTCACCGTAGTTCGCGAGGCCAACGTCTACTTCGGGGGCGGCGTCACGAGCCGCACCTTGCTCTTCCCCGACGGGTCGAGGAAGACCCTGGGCATCATGCAGCCGGGTGCGTACGAGTTCAACACCGCCGCCGCAGAGGTCATGGAGATCCTCTCCGGCGACCTCGATGTCCTCCTGCCCGGGGAAAAGGGGTGGAGGACGGTCAAGGGGGGGCAGGAGTTCCGGGTGCCCGCGAACTCCAAGTTCGAGCTCCGGGTCAAGGCCCTGTCGGACTACTGCTGCTCCTTCCTCCCCTGAGAGCCTGTGACCCGGCCCTGCCCCGCGGTGGGCCGCTTCGCCCCCTCGCCCACCGGACCGCTGCACCAGGGTTCCCTCGTGGCCGCCGTGGGCAGCTTTGCCCTGGCGCGGCGCACGGGCGGCCGGTGGCTCCTGCGCATCGAGGACCTGGACCTCCCCCGGGTGGTGCCCGGCGCCGCGGAGGACTTCTTCCGGACCCTGGAAGCGCTGGGCTTTTCCTGGGACGGGGAGGTAGTGTGGCAGAGCCGGCGCACCGAGGCCTACCGGGAGGCCCTCCAAAGGCTGGAGCGGCTGGGGTTCGCCTATCCCTGCGGGTGCACCCGGGCCGAGATCGCCAGGGCTGCCTCGGCACCCCACCCCGGTGAGGAAGGGCCCGCCTACCCGGGCACCTGCCGGGGGGGGCTTCCCCACGGGCGGGAGGTCCGGGCCGTTCGCGTGCGGGTGGCAGACGAGCCGCTCGCCTTCTCGGACGCGATCTTCGGGCCGGTGCGGACGTGCCTCGCCGACTCCTGCGGGGACTTCGTCGTGCGGCGGGCCGACGGGCTCTTCGCCTACCAGCTTGCCGTGGTGGTGGACGACGCCGCCTCAGGGGTCACCCAGGTGGTGCGGGGTGCCGACCTCCTAGGCTCGACCCCGCGCCAGATCCGCCTCCAGCATCTCCTGGGCCTGCCCACTCCCGCCTACGCCCACCTCCCCCTGGTCACCGGCCCCTGGGGGGCCAAGCTCAGCAAGCGCGACTGCGCCGTCTCCCTCGCCACGGGCCAGGACCTGGCCCGGGAGGGCGGCGCGCTCCTCCTCGCCGCCCTGCGCTTCCTCGGCCAGGATCCCCCTCCCGATCTGCACCGCGCCCCCCCGCGAGAGGTCCTCGCCTGGTCCGCCGCCCACTTCGACCCCGCCCGCGTCCCCCGGGAGGGCGGGCTGTTTTCGCGTGAAGCGTGACGCGTGAAACGTGAAGCGTGAGGGCCCACTCCAACGGACAACGGGCAACGGGCAACCCGCAACGAGCAGCCTCTACTGCCCAAACTCCTCCTGGTAGTCCTGGAGCGAAGCCGTCACGACCCGCAGGGCTTGGTCCCGGCCGTAGACGGCTTCCACGGTGAGGGTCGATTCCTGGCCGGGGACGAGTTTGTAGGTGCCGAAGTAGTGGCGCAGCCGCTCCACCAGCACCTCGGGCACGTCCGCCAGGTCCTCCGCCCGGCCCCACACGTTGTCGTTCTGGAGCACGGCGATGATCTTGTCGTCGGCCTCCCCCCGGTCCAGCACCTGGAGCCCCCCCACCACCCGGGCGTTGAGGATCACCTCGGCCCGGGCGATGGGCCGCTCGCTCAGAACGCAGATGTCCAGGGGATCCCCGTCGCCCTTGGTCGCGCCGGGGCACAGGGCGCCCACCCGGCGCCCGCAGTAGGTGCGCGGTACGAAGCCGTAGAGGGCGGGGGGCTGGGAGGAGCTGCGCTGGGGCCGGTCGACCTTGAGGTACCCCGTGACCTTGTCTACCTCGTACTTCACCAGGTCGAAGGGCGTGATCTCGATGTAGGCGTGCAAGAGCCCCGGGGGCTCCACCCCGGCCTCGAGGCCGTGCCAGGGGTGAGGCCGCCAGCGGTAGAAGGGGGGCGGGAAGGGCATGGGGAACCTCCGGAGACGGGAGGGACGCAGGGGCGGAAGGATACAGGGAAAAGGCAGAAGGCAGAAGGCGGAAGGCGGCCCCCGAGGAGCAACACGGGGTATCTCGGCCCCCACAATCGAAATCGAAATCGACCCCGATACCGATACCGATCCCGATCGCGATTTCGATTTCGATCGCAGCGTGATCAACCCAAACGAAGAGTTGCGCCCGTGCCCTATGCCCCATGCCGCCTGCCGCCTGCTCTCTGCTCTCTGCCCTACGATCCGGTCCCCAGCGCCCACGCCGCCTGGCCGAAGGCGATGCCGCCGTCGTTGGGGGGTACGTCCCGGTGGAAGTGGGGCCGCAGCTCCTGGTCACGCAGCGCTGCCGCGAGCTCTCGGGCGAAGACCGCGTTCTGGAGGCAGCCCCCGGTGAGGAAGACGTCCCCTAGGCCGGTCGCCCCGGCCGCCGCGGCGGCACCCTCCGCCAGAAGCCGTGCCAGGCCGGCGTGGAAGGCGAGGCTTGACTCCCCGCGGTCGCGGCCGGCGAGCGCGTCGGCCAGGAGGGCCTCGACCAGCGTCGAGGGATCGAGGGACCAGGGGCCTTCGGGGCTGCGGCACGGACCGGATGCCGGATAGTGCTTTGCGGGCTCCGGACACCGGGCCGCCAGGGCTTCCAGCTCCATGGCGGCCTGGGCCGAGTACTGCAGGGCCCCCGAGAAGCCGAGGATGGCCGCCGCGGCGTCGAAGAGCCGGCCGCAGGAGCTCGTGAGGGGGGCGTTCACCCCCCGCGCCATCATGGTCTCCAGGGCCGCCCGGTCCTGGGGCGTGCGGGAACGAAAGCAGGGCAGGGGAAGCTCGGTCCAGGCGGGACCTCTCGCCGTGCGCAGGTGGCTCGCGGCCATGCGCCAGGGCTCCCGGGCGGCCCGATCCCCTCCGGGCTGGGGCACGCACGTCAGGTGGGCCAGGCGGCGAAAGGCTCCGGGGCGTCCCGCCAGCACTTCTCCTCCCCACAGGGTGCCGTCGCTCCCGTACCCCAAACCGTCCAGGGCGAGCACCAGGGCTTCGCCCCCAAACCGGTGCTCGGCGAGGCACGCCGCGGCGTGGGCCTCGTGGTGCTGCAGCCGCACCGTCTCCACCCCGCGGTCCTCCCACTCGGCGGCGTGGCGGCTCGAGACGTACTGGGGGTGGAGGTCGCAGACCACCAGATCCGGCTCCACCCGCAGGAGCTCCAGCAGGTGGCGGATTCCCGTGCGAAAGGCCTCTTCGGTCTCCAGGTTCTTCAGATCCCCCACGTGGGGGCCCAGGTAGGCGTAATCTCCCCGAACCACGGCGAAGGCGTTGGCGAGCTCCGCCCCCAGGGCGAGCACCACGCGGCCTCGGGGGTTGGGAAGGGCCAGGGGGGCCGGCGCGTATCCTCGGGCCCGGCGCAGCACCGTGGGTCCTCCGGGCAGGGGCTTGACCACGCTGTCGTCGACCCGGTGGAGGATCGGGCGGTCGTGGAGGACGAAGCAGTCCACCACGCCCTTCAGTTGCTCGCGGGCCTCCTCCCAGGTAGCGAGGATCGGTTCGTCGCTCCGGTTTCCGCTGGTCATCACCAGGGCGCGAAAGCCTCCCCGGCGAAAGAGGAGGTGATGCAGGGGCGTGTAGGGCAGGAAGATTCCCAGGCGGTCCTGGCCGGGGGCCACCGAGGGGGCGATCCCGGCCTCCACCCGAGCGGGCAGGAGCAGGATGGGGGCCTTGGGGCCCGTGAGGAGCTCCTCGGCCTCGGCGTCGAGAATCGCGAGCGATCGGGCCGCTGCCAAGTCCGGGACCATGAGGGCCAGGGGCTTGGCAGGCCGGTCCTTGCGGCGCCGCAGTTCCGCCACGGTTTCCTCCCGGGTGGCGTCGCAGGCCAGGTGGAAGCCTCCGAGCCCCAGGAGCGCCACGATGCCCCCCGCCGCCAGCGCCTCGCAGGCTCCGGCCACGGGATCTCCCGGCAGGTCCTCCCCCGCGGACCCCTTCAGGGAGAGCCGCGGGCCGCAGGCCGGGCAGGCGTTGGGCTGGGCGTGGAACCGACGGTCCTCGGGGTCGGCGTACTCGGCGGCGCAGGCCGGGCAGAGCCGGAATCCTGCCATGGCGGTGCGGGGGCGGTCGTAGGGGATGGAGGCGATGATGGAGTAGCGGGGGCCGCACCCGGTGCAGTTGATGAAGGGGTAGCCGTGCCGGCGGTCGGCCGGGTCGGCGAGCTCGGCGAGACAGCCGGCGCAGGTGGCGATGTCGGGGGGAATGACGGCGGAGGTCTCCGCCTGTGCCCGGCTCGGGCGGATGGCAAACGAGCCCTCCCCCGGCAGCGGCGGCCGGGGCGCCTCCTCGATGCCGAAGACCGCGGCCATGGGCGGCGGGTGCGCCGCCAGGCGCTCGCGGAACGCGGCGAGGGCGGGGGGTGGGCCCTGCACCTCGATCTCGACGCCCCGGGTGGTGTTCTCCACGTGGCCCGCGAGGCCGAGCTCCCGGGCCAAGCGGGCGACGAAGGGCCGAAACCCCACGCCTTGCACGATGCCCTGCACCCGGAGGAAGAGGCGGGCCGGGGACCCGCGCGGCTCAGCGGTCACGGAGCGCAAACGAAAAGAGCCGGGGCGCAAGGCCCCGGCTCCTTCGAACTCCACTGGTCGGTGCGGCTCAGGCCTCGTCTTCGGGGACGGCGGCTCCCACCGGGCAGACCTCGGCGCAGGTGCCGCAGTCCACGCAGGTGTCGGCGTCGATCACGTACTTGTCCTCACCCTCGGTGATGGCCTCGACGGGGCACTCCTCCACACAGTCGCCGCACTTCTCGCACTTGTCGGTAATTACGTAGGACATCTTGCTTCCTCCGTCAGAGTTTCTGGGCGCTGCGCCCCGGGTCGGGCGGCAGCATCGCCCATCCCCGCGCGGCCTGTCAAGTCACATTTTCCCCGGCAGAAAGGCCAGCGGGCGGCTTCTTTCGCTGGTCGTGCTTGAGCATTTCCTCGGTGCGCTCCCGGGCCCGCGCCTCCCGCTCCGCGATGGTCGCCTTCTCAGTGAGATAGGCCCGAAAGAACCGGGTCGCTTCGTCGAACAGGGCGGGGTCGCGCTCCTGGATCGTGTAGAGGCGGTTGGTGTCGAAGAGCCGGTCTTCGCCCTCGTACTCGGAGTAGAGGGTCTTAAAGAGCTCCTTCAGGGCCGTGCGCTCGTCGGGGATCAGCTCCAGGAGGAGCCGCAGGTCCTCGCGGCGCGACTTGCGCTGCTCGTTGAGCTCCAAGGCCTTTACGTTGTCGGCCCCCACGCAGGAGGCGGCCGAGGGGCACCACTTGGCGCATCCCAGGTCCATGCGGTCGTTGAACACCACCTCGCCGCAGCCCTTGCACCTGTGCTTGACTTCGTCCTTGAAGAACTCCAGGGGCCGGCGGCACTTGGGGCACTCCACGTCGAAGATCGCGTCGAAGCCCCACTGCTGGGTGTCTTGTCCGGGGCACTTGGACATGGCGTCTACCTCCGTCGGGGGTCAGGGTATGGCCCGATTGTACACTCCTTTGGTAAGCCTTCCTTGACGGAGGTCAATCTTCCTCTCCATCCCCCTGGGGCTCCCCGTGGGCGGTCTCCTGGAGGGCGGCCTTGTCGAGAATCTTCACGAAGCGGCCCCGCACCTGGAGCCAACCGGCGTCCTGGAACTTGCGCAGGGTGCGCGAGAGGGTTTCGCTCACGGTTCCGATCTGGCTCGCCAGCTCCCCCTTGGTGATCTCCAGATCCCAGAAGTCCCTCCCCTTCTCCTGGGCGGTGGCGAGGAACCAGCGGGCCAGCCGGGCGGAGACGTCCTTGAGCGAGAGATCCTCGATGCGGTCGGCGAACTGCTTGAGGTAGCGCGACAGGGTGGCGATGATGGCCAGGCTGATGGCGGGCTCCTCCCGCAGGAGCGCGAGGAAGGGCTCCTTGGGCAGCAGGAGGGCGCGGGACTTCTGGAGGGCCTCGGCGTAGGCCGGATACCCCCCGGGCATGAAGACCGCCGCCTCGGCAAACGCCTGTCCCGGCCGCACCACGTGGAGGATGTGCTCCTTGCCGTCGGGGGAGAGCTTGTAGATCTTCACCCTGCCGGAGAGCAGCACGTAGATGCCCTCGGCGGGCTCCCCCTCCCGGAAGATCACGTCCCGGCGCGGCTTCTCCACCACCCGGGCGATCTCCTGGATCCGGCCCAGCTGGGCCTCCTCGAGACCGGCAAACAGGGGGACCGAGCGGATCTCGGCGGCATCGGCGGGCATGGGGCCTCTCCTGGCTTGGGTGCGGACCCTTTCTCCCTTCAGTGGGGCCCGTCTGTCAAGGGGTTGCAAGCGGGCCTCCTTGCCGCGGGCGGATGGGCTGTGCTGTAATGCGTCAAGGCGATCCCAGCCCTGCGGCCCTTTCGTTCCCCCTCCCGGAGACTTGCCCCGTGTGGACCCCCGGTTCCCTCGATTACGAGGGCGCGATCTACCGCCCGCCCAGTGAAGCCCGCTCCCTCATCCTCCAGGCCACGGTGGGGTGCTCCCACGGGCGGTGCACCTTTTGCCCGAGCTACCAGGAGAAGCGCTTTCGCATTAAGGAGCGCTCCACGGTGGAGGCGGACCTGCGCAAGGCCGCCCGGCTCTACCCCCACACAAAGCGCCTCTTCGTCGCCGACGGCGACGCCCTCATCCTTCCCATGGACTACTGGCGGTGGCTCCTGCCGGCGATTCGCGAGCACCTGCCCTCGGTGCAGCGGGTGGGCGCCTACGCTACCGCCCGGGCCGTGCGCAAGAAGAGCGACGAGGACCTCTCGTGGCTGAGGGAGCACGGGCTGCGCATCCTGTACCTGGGCCTCGAGAGCGGCGACGACGAGACCCTGCGGTACGTGAAGAAGGACTCGGACGCGGCACAGATGGTGGAGGCGGGCCGACGGATGAAGGCCGCCGGGATCACCCTCTCGGTCACGGTGCTCCTGGGCATCGCCCCCCCGGGGCGCAGCCGCGACCACGCCCGGGAGACGGGCCGGGTGCTCTCGGCCATGGACCCCCAGTTCGTCGGGGCCCTCTCGGTGATGCTGTGCGAGGGTACCGAGATGGCGACGCTGGCCGCCCGGGGCGCGCACCCGGTGCCCGAGCCCCTGGACCTCCTGCGGGAGCTCCGGGAGATGCTCGCCCACACCGACCTCTCCGGCGGCAGCTTCATGGCCAACCACGCCTCCAACTACCTCCCCCTCAAGGTGCGGATGCCCGAGGAAAAGGACGAGGCCCTCGCCCTGCTCGATCAAGCCCTGGCCGGCCAGGTCGCCCTGCGCCCCGAGGCCTACCGGGCGCTGTAGGGAGGGGCGCGTTGCATGTTGCACGTGGCACGTTGGGGGGATGCGCAGGCGCCGCGGCCACCCATCGCCTCCCAACCCCCAACGAGCAACGCGCCACGTGCCACGAGCAAAGGCCAACCCGCAACCCGCAACGAGCAAACCCCAATGACCGACTTCCACCAGTTTCGCGGCACCGAAGGCTACGTGGCCTCCCGGGCCCTCCAGGACGCCGTCAACGTGGCCCTGGCGCTGGAGCGCCCGCTCCTCATCAAGGGGGAGCCGGGCACGGGCAAGACGCTCCTGGCCCATCACGTGGCCGGCGGCCTCGGGATGCAGGTCCTGGTGTGGAACGTCAAGTCCACCACCAAGGCCCGGGAGGGGCTCTACGTGTACGACACGGTGGCGCGCTTGAACGACGCCCGCTTCGGCGACGGCGACGTGCGCGACATCTCCCGGTACATCAAGCTCGGTCCCCTCGGCCGGGCCTGCGCGAGCCCGGAGCGGGTGGTGCTCCTCATCGACGAGGTGGACAAGGCCGACATCGAGTTCCCCAACGACCTCCTCCACGAGCTCGACCAGATGAGCTTCGAGATCCTGGAGACCGGCGAGACGGTGCGGGCCCGGCAGCGGCCCGCCGTCATCGTCACCTCCAATTCCGAGAAGGAGCTGCCCGACGCCTTTCTGCGCCGCTGCGTCTTCCACTACATCGACTTCCCCGACGAGGCCCAGATGCGGGCCATCGTGGGGGTGCACTTTCCCGGCCTCCCGGAACAGCTCCTGGCCGACAGCCTGCGGGTCTTCTACGGCCTTCGCGAGGTGACGGGCCTACGGAAGAAGCCCTCCACCTCCGAGCTCCTGGACTGGATCCGGGTGCTCCTGGCCAGCGGGGCCCGGCTGCCCGAGCCCGAGGCCGGCTTCGGCTCCGTGCCGTACCTGGGCGCCCTGGTGAAGATGCAGGAAGACGCCGACACCCTGGCCCGCAACGCCGCCCGCTCCGCCGACCCGCGCACCGCGGGGAAGAGGTATTTTCGGTAAGGGCTGTAGGTTGCACGTGGCGGGTTGCACGTTGGGACCCGAGGGCTCCAGCCAACCTCCACCCCGCCACGTGCGATCCCCCAACCCGCAACGCGCAACCCCCAACGAGCAGCCCCCAATGTTTCTTCCCCTCTTCCACGCCCTGAAAGCCCTCGCGGTTCCGGTCACCCCCACGGAGTGGCTGGCGCTCCTGGAGGCGCTCTCCAAGGGGCTCCACCGGTCGAGCCTCCAGGACTTCTACTACCTGGCCCGCAGCCTCCTGGTGAAGGACGTGGTCCACTACGACGCCTTCGACCAGGCCTTTGCCCACTGCTTCCGCGGCGGGGAGCTCCCCGACGACTGGGCCACCAAGGACCAGATCCTCCAGTGGCTCAAGGATCCCCTCTCCCCGCTCCAGCTCTCCTCGGCGGAGATCGCCCGGATGGAGGCCCTGGGCCTCGACGACCTCCTGCGGGAGCTCGAGGACCGGCTGCGCACCCAGGACGGGGTGCACCACGGGGGGCACCACTGGATCGGCACGGGGGGCACGAGCCCCTTCGGGGCCTACGGCAGCCACCCCACGGGCATCTCCTTTGCCCCGGAAGCCGGAGGAGGGGGCGCGGTCCTCCAGGCCTTCGCCCGGCGGTACCGCAACCTCAGGAGCGACCTCACCCTCGACGTGCGCCAGATCGGGGTGGCGCTCAAGAAGCTCCGGGACCTGCGCAAGGAGGGGGAGGAGACCCTCGACGTGGAGGCCACGGTGGAGAAGACCTGCCGCAACGCCGGGGAGATCGACCTGGTGTTCGGGCGGGAGCGGGAAAACCAGGTGCGCCTCCTCCTCGCCATGGACACGGGGGGCTCCATGGAGCCCTACCGGGAGCTCTCGGAGCGGCTCTTCTCCGCCGCCCACGGCCTGAACCATTTCAAGGACTTCCGGGCCTTCTACTTCCACAACTGCGTATACGAGAACCTCTACACCGACCTGGCCAAGGGCGAGTTCGTGCCCACCGCCGAGGTCGTGCGGGAGTGCGCCCGCACCCACCGGCTGGTCGTCGTGGGCGACGCCGCAATGGCCCCCTACGAGCTCCTCATTCCCAACGGCACCCTCGAGCGCTACCGCACCACCACGGTCAAGGGCATCGACTGGCTGCGGATGCTCGCCGACGCCTTCCCCAAGCGCGCCTGGCTCAACCCCCTGGAAGAGCCTTCCTGGGGGTACACGGACACGGTGGCCACGGTGGGGAGCCTCTTCCCCATGTTCCCCCTCACCCTGGAGGGGCTCGACCGGGCGGTGCGGCAACTTCTCTAGGAAGGGCGCGTTGCTCGTTGCTCGTTGCTCGTGGTTTGTTGGGGTGAAAACGTCCGCTTCACGCTTCACGTCTCACGCTTCACGTCTCACGCGTCACGTCTCCACCCGTGGTAAGCTGATGCCCAGGCACGGGGGAGGGGGCCGGCGGAGACTCGGGTGAGACGGCGGATCTACTTGCAGCCGGGGGACGTGGTGTACCACCAGGGGTACCGGATCTGGGGGCAGGGCCGGGTGGTGGAGGTGCGCACCTCGGTGCTCGAAGGGGGGCCGGCGCTGGTGCGCATCGCCTTCCAGGACGGCAAGGAGCGCACCTTCTTCAACGACCTCGACGAGCCCAACTGCTGCTACTTCATGGGCATCCGCTTCTACGAGCGGTAGGGCGGCCGGAGGCAGCCGTGCACGGACCGCGTACCCTCTCCAACGCCTGGAAACGCCGCGGGGTCTTCGCCTGCACCCACGACGCCCACGAGGACTTCGACGGGTGCGTCAGCCCCTACCACGTGCTGCGCGAGAAGCGCTGCTTTCCCCAGGGCTGTCTCTACTTCCGGTGGCGCTGCCGCAAGCTCGAGAAGGGCCAAGCGTGCAAGCGCAAGTTCACCGCCCCCGGGCGGCTGTGCCGGGGGTGCCGGGAGTACGAGGAGGAGAAGGTGCACCAGCAGCCGCGCCTGCTCCTGGCCCCCGGCGCGTGGGAGGCCTTCCGCCGGGAGCTCGAGGTCTTCGAGGACTGGTTCGACCGCGCCGTGGGGCGCGAGGTGGAGGTGAGCGGCGAGGTCGCGGCGGTCAAGCCCTGCTTCGTGCGGGAGGTGGACGCCGGGAGCCGCATCCGGTTCCAGGGTTTCCTGGCGGTGCTGCGCGACGCCTTTCTCGGCCGCACCCGGTTCGAGGAGTCTCCCGTGTACCTGCGCGCCTCCCGCAGCCTCCAGGAGCGCCACGGGCTGCGGGCCGGCGACGTGCTCGACTTTCGGGCGACCGTGCGGGAGGACCGGGGGCGGGTGGTGCTCGACCGGCCCCGGGGCATCGAGGTCCTGAGCCGCGGCCCGGGGGAGGCGTGGACCTTCTCCGCCGGCCTCGCCGCCAAGCACTCGGCCACGGCGTTTGCACGCCAGCCGGAGCGCTGCCTCCAGTGCCCGGCGGGCACCCTCCTCGACGTGCACCAGGAGACCCGGGACGGCGTGCGCCGGTACCGCCGGCTCCTGTGCCTCGAAGGCGCCCCCGAGCCCGGGGTGTGCGGCGGGTGGGCTCTGGGCCGGGAGCCGCCTTGACAGTGACGCTTCCATGGAGAATCATCTTCCCATGATTACCACCGTCACCCAGAAGAACATGGTGACCATCCCCGCCCAGGTGGGGCGCGCGATGGGGATCCGTCCGGGATGGAAGCTCGACTGGGAGCCAGTGGCGGGCACCGACGAGATTCGGGTGCGGGTGATCCCCGATCGCGCCGAGCTGGCACGCCGACTCCAAGGCTCCGCCCGCCACTTTTCCCCGGAGCGCGATGCCGTGGCCGAGTTGGTAGCAGAACGGGAAGCGGAGGGCTGACGCCTTGCGATACTTGCTCGATACGTCGGCGGTGCTTGCCCACACCCGGGGCGAGGCCGGCGGGGATCGGGTTCAGGCCCTCTTCGATGAACCCGGCTCGCAGCTCTTTGCGGCCAGCATCTCTCTCGCCGAGTTCGCGCGCCGGCTGCGAGAGCTGGGCGCCAGCCCCGACGAGGCTCGCCGGGCTGCGGCCGACTACGCCCAGGTGCTCGACGAGGTGGTGCCAGTGGATGCGCGGGTCGCGCTCGCGGCCTTCGACCTGGGCTGCGAAGCGACCCGCCGTCTTCCCCTCGCCGACGCCCTGATCGCCGCCGCGGCCCGTGAGCGGGGCGCCTGCCTCGTCCATCGCGACCCCCACTTTTTGTCCCTTCCCCCGCATCTCCTGCCTCAGGAAGACCTGTCCCGCGGGGGTTCGTGACCTCGGTGTTCACGTGATCCCCTGCACCCCTGCCCTGCGCGCCCGCCTCATCGCCGTCGCCCAGGAGCTCGAGGCCCCCGATCTGCTCGTGCGGGGCGCCCGGGTGTGGAGCCCGTTCACGGGGGAGGTCGCCCCCGCCGACGTGGCGGTCTGCGGCGACCGGATCGCTCGGGTGGGGCCCTGGGCGGGCCCGGTGGGGGAGGGCACCGAGGTGCTGGAAGCCGCCGGAATGGTGGCCGTGCCCGGTTACGTGGAGCCCCACACCCACCCCTGGCCCTTTGCCAACCCCTTGAGCCTGGGGGAGGCAGCGGCGTGCCGGGGCACGACCTGCCTGGTCTACGACGATCTGCTGCTCCACCTGGCACTGGGGACCGACCGCCTCCGGGCGCTCACCCGCGAGCTCTCCGCCGCGTCGCTGCCCCACGTCTTCTGGGTGGCGCGCATGGCGTCCCAGTCGCGCTTCGAGGGGGAGGAAGAGGTCTTCTCCCGGGAGGCCGTGACCCGGCTCCTGCGCGAGCCCCACGTGCTCGCCACCGGGGAGATGACCCGCTGGACCGACTTCCTCGACCCGGAGCGGGCCCCGCGCCTCCTGGAGATCGTCGAGGATGCCCGGGCCCTGGGGAAGTTTGCCGACGGGCACACCGCGGGGGCGAGCGCAAGGCGGCTCCCGGCGCTGGCGGCGGCGGGCCTTCGTTCCTGCCACGAGGCCATCAACGCCGAGGAGGCCCTGGACCGCCTGCGCCAGGGGCTGTGGGTTCTCCTGCGAAACTCCAGCCTCCGGCGCGACCTGCCGGTGCTCCTGCCCGCCCTGGAGGAGACCGGCTTCGCCGACCGTCTGGCCTACACGACCGACGGCGCCAAGGCGCACCACGTGGAGGAGGCGGGGCTCACGGACCACCTCCTCCGGCTCGCGCTCGGAGCCGGCGTGCCGGCCTCCACGGCCTACCGCATGGCCACCCTGAACCCCGCCACGTTCCTCCGCCTCGAAGAGGATCTGGGGGCCGTGGCCCCGGGCCGGGTCGCCCATGTGAACCTGCTCCGGGATCTGGCGGACCCCACCCCCGAGGTGGTGGTGTGCCGGGGCCGGGTGGCGGCCCGGGGCGGGCAGCTCCTCGCGCCCCCTCCCAGCGCGTCGTTCCCGTGGCGGCGGCACTACGCCGGCGGGGAGCCGCCGGTGCCGCGGTGGGAGCCCGAGACGTTCCTCCTCCCGCCCGGCGCGCCGGACCCGTTTCCGGCGGGGCGCCTCGTCAACGCGGTCATCACCCGGGAAGAACCCGCGCCCCTGGAGCTCCGGGGCGGGCGCCTGTGGCCCCGGCCGGCACCGGCCGGCGACCTCCACGTGCTGGCCCTCACCGACCGCACCGGGAGGTGGATTGCGCGGGGGATCATCGGGGGATTCGGGCCGGGGCTCGCGGCGCTGGCGAGCACCTACACCACCAACGCGGGGGTCGTGGTGCTGGGCCAAACGCCCGAGGCCATGGCGGAGGCGCTCGGGCGCCTCGCGGACCTCGGGGGCGGGATCGTGTTGCTTCCCCGGGCCGGGGAGCCGATCGCGTTCCCCTTGCCCCTGGCGGGCATCCAGCGAGACGGCGGCTTCGGCTCCGCCGCCCGGGCGGCTCGAAGGTTCCAAGAGGCCGTGGCCGCCTGCGGCTACGTCCACGCCGACCCCAACTACACCCTGCTCTTCCTCTCCTGCGACTTCCTGCCGGATCTGCGCGCCACCCAGGCCGGGTGGGTGCGGATCAAGACCGGCGAGGTGCTGCTGCCCGCCGAGGCGAGGCTCTGAGAGGGAGTGCCCAGGTTGGGCCAGCCCGCAGGGGGGTGGGTCGATACCTTCACGGCGGAGCGGTCCATGAGGGGATCCTTGGGGCAGATGCACAGGTACACCTCGGGTCTGTGCCGCACACCATTGTGTTCAGCGGGCGCACCCCTTCAAGCGCCGGGCGAAGGGACCCCGTGACCCGGGCCGAGCGCGCGGGGGTCTGCGCGGCCGTGGCCCGGCGGTACCAGACCCGGGCCGTCGCCCCCCGCTGCGCGGGGTGCCGCAGGCCCTGCTGCCGGCTGGAGACCCTGGTGCTGGAGCTCACCTGGACGCGCCTCAAGGTGCTCTGGGGGGTAGAGGGCCCCCGGGCCGCCTTCGACCGGGCCCTGGCCCGGGGGGAGGGTCCGCCGGAAATCCGCCCCCAGGGCGGCCTCTACTACGCCCACGGCCGGGTCTGCCCCGCCTACCGGAGCGGGCGCTGCTCCGTCTACGCCACGCGCCTCAAACCCCCCGGCTGCTCCGACTTCCCCGTGTACGAAGAAGACGGCGCCCTCGTGGCGGATCTCCGCTGCGAAGCCGTGGACCCCGCCGACCTGGAGGCAGATCTCGCCCAGGCCCTGGGCCCTGGGGGCGACGTGGTCCGCACCGAGAACCCCGAGTTCCCCTTCCTGGTGACGCTGAGGCCGGTGCCCATTGTCCCCCCTTCCCCCGCCCCGTAGAATGCCCGCGTCGACCCGAGACCTTCCCCGAGGCGAGCCGTGATCCCCATTCGCGACACGATCCCGAGCCGGCGCGTCCCCTTCGTGCTCTACGGGATCATCGCGCTCAACGCCCTGGCGTTCTTCTACGAGCTGGGCCTGGGGCCCCGGGAGATCGAGGTCTTCTTCCACCGCTACGGGCTCGTCCCGGTGCGCTACTCCGACCCCCGGGTGTCGGCCCACTTCGGCCTCCTGGACCAGGGGCTCCCCTTCGTGTCCTCCATGTTCCTCCACGGCGGGTGGCTCCACATCCTCGGCAACATGTGGAGCCTGTGGATCTTCGGGGACAACGTGGAGGACTGGTTCGGCCACGTGGGGTTTGCCCTCTTCTACCTGGGCTGCGGCGTGGCGGCGGGGCTCCTGCACCTGTTCTTCAACTGGGGGTCGGCCCTGCCCACCATCGGGGCCTCCGGGGCGGTGGCGGGGGTCATGGGGGCCTACTTCCTCCTCTATCCCCGGGCCCGGATCCTCACCCTGGTGCCCATCTTCGTCTTCGTCACCTTCGTGGAGCTGCCGGCCTTCGTCTTCCTGGGCCTGTGGTTCCTCCTCCAGTTTCTGAGCGGCACGGCGGCGGCCGCCTCGGGGGGGGCCGGGGGCATCGCCTGGTGGGCCCACGTGGGCGGGTTCGTGGCCGGGGCGGCGGTGGTCTTCTTCCTCGGGGGCGCCCGGCCCCGACGGCCCCCGGCAGGGGGGCGAAGGCCCACCATGAAACCCCTCTGGGAAAAGGTGGACCAGTACTGGTGAGCGCGGCAGAGGCAAGCACCCGGCTCCTGGCCTGCGACCGCCGGGGGCGCATCGCCGACCGGCCCGGGCTCGCCCTGGCAGGGCAGGTGGGCACGCGCTGGGTCCCGGTGCCCGAGGAAGACCTGGTGCCGGTGCCCGAGGGCACCAAGGTCTTCTTCCTGCCCGGAAGCCGGGCCGTGGGGTGGGACGAGGCCGCCGGGAAGCCCCGGGTGCTCCCCGGCGCCCAGGCCGTGGCCGCCATGCTCCAGGCCGGCTATACCCGCACCCACCTCCCCGCCGCGGCCTACCCGAAGGGCGGCCCGCCCCGCTACGGGTGCCACGGCTACCTGCCGCTCTGGGCCTATGCCGCCGTGGGGTGGAGAGACGGCCGGATGGTCGCCGCGGCCTTCCGCGTGGACCCCATGGACCACTCCGAGACCTGCCACTACGACGACCGGGAGATCGCGCCCCGGGTCGAGGAGAAGGTTGCGGCCGCCAGGGACAACCGCCTGGTGCGCCACCTGGCCCGGTGTGCCCTGGAGTACCACTGCTTCGCCGCCAAGAACTGGTTCATGGAGCGGTGGGAGGCCCCCCTCCCCGCGGCGCCGGCGTGCAACGCCCGGTGCGTGGGGTGCATCAGCCTCCAACCGGCGGACTGCTGCCCCGCCTCCCAGGACCGCATCGGGTTCGTGCCCTCGGTAGCGGAGCTCGCCCAGGTGGCGGTGCCCCACCTGGACCAGGTGCCCCGGGCCATCGCGAGCTTCGGCCAGGGGTGCGAGGGCGAGCCGCTCCTCGTAGCCGACACCCTGGAGTCCGCGACGGCGGCCTTCCGGGCCCGCACGGCCCGGGGCACGGTGCACCTCAACACCAACGGGAGCCTGCCCGGGGCACTTCGCCGGGTGGCCCGGGCGGGCCTGGATTCGGTGCGCATCAGCCTCAACTCCCCCCGCCCCGAGACCTACGCCGCCTACTACCGCCCCGCGGGCTACCGCTTCGCCGACGTGGCGGAGTCGGTGCGGGTCGCGGTGGGGGAGGGGCTCTACACCGCCCTGAACCTGCTCGTCTTCCCCGGGGTCACCGACCACCCGGCCGAGGTGGAGGCCCTGGAGGCCCTGGTGGCGCAGACCGGCCTCCACATGGTCCACCTGCGAAACCTCTCCATCGACCCGCGCCTCTACCTGGAGCACCTGCCCCCGGAGCTCTCCCGAGGCCGGGGCGCCCTGGGGCTGCGAAACCTCGCGGTGCACCTCAAGCGCCGGTTTCCCCGCCTGGATCTGGGCTACTTCAACCGCCCCAAGGAAGACTTCGGGAGCCCCCGGGTCGACGAGCTCCCCTGGGCGAAGACGGCGCTGGCCCAAGCCGCGGGTTCCCCGGAGGTGGCTCCGCCGTGACACCCGCTTCCTGGATTCGGCGCCCTTCGTCCCCTCTCCCCCCCGCGGGAGAGGGCCAGGGTGAGGGGGCCCCCGGCCGCAGGCGGCCCCGAAAATCAGCCTTTCTGCCGCCGCTCCTCACCGCCCTGGCCCTCGGGGCCTCTGCCGCCGGCGCGTCGGCCTCCGTCCGCCTGGCGGACTTCGAGGCCGGGGTGCCGGCGCCCACCTCCACGGCTGCGGGCTTTCACCCCCGGGCGTCGGAGCTCGCGGCGCAGCTCTCCGGGGGCGCCCGGGGCACGGGGAAGTTCGGGCGCTTCTTCCTCACCCCCTACAGCCGCAGCGCCTACTTCCAGTACGGGCTGCGGCGCCGGTACCTGGCCACGGGCACGAGCCTGTACCGGCCCGGCGCCGCCAACGCCCTCTCCCTTTGGATCCGGGTGGGGGAGGGGAGCCACCTCCTGTGCGGCGAGCCCGCGGGCAGGCTCGGGGTGTGGACCTACCACTGGCGCTCGGGCGACCTGTTCATGGGGGGCGCCAACGGCACCTCGGGCACCACCGACTCCATGATGCACGGCTACGCCAACTTCTGCCTCGACCGGGCCGCCGCGGGCCGGTGGGTGCGGGTGGAGCTCTCGGAGAGCGCCTTCAAGCAGCAGCGCGACTACTACCACTTCTACGCCGCCCGGGGGGTGACGGGGGATCTCGAGTTCTTCCCGTCCCTGCGGCAGCTCCAGTTCGTGCTGCTGGGGAGCTTCGACGGGGTGGAGCAGGTGGACCTGGACGAGCTCGAGCTCCTGCGCCGGCCCGCCACCGCCGGGTTCGAGCCCGAATACGCAGCCCTGGCGGCCTCGGCCGCCGGGGGCGATCTCCACGTCCCGGTGGTGCTCCAAAACCCCACGGGCCGCGACCGCCGGTACCGGGTCTTCGCCTCCAGCGCCCTGGGGGTTTCCCGCGACGCCCTCAACCGGGTCTTCGGAGAGTCCGACGACATCCACGCCATTACCGCCGTGCAGAAGGGCGTGGGGGGCGGGGGCGGGGTGGGGGCGGCAGAGCTCCGGGACGCCGCCGGCGCCGATGTGATCGCCGGAGCCCGGGAAATCGCCATTCCCGCCGGGGGCGAGTGGCGCGGCATCCTGGTCCACCGGCTCCGCCCCGAGATGCGCGGAGAGCTCCGCACGATCTCCCACGAGGGCCGCTCCTGGCAGGCCCGCCGCGACACCCTCACCACCTCCCTCATCGCCTGGGATCCCGCCGAGCCGCCGGGCGAGGACATGGCCTGGGTGCGCGCCCCCGGCAGCAACGCCGACGCCGCCCGCCACACCCCGCCCCCCGGCTTCTCCCCCCAGACCCGCCCTCCCCAGGGCTGGCGCAGTGAAGACGTCCCCCTCGACCAGGTGGGCGCCTACCTCGTGACCGAGATCCGCCTCGACCCCTGAAGCCCCGAGGTGTCGGATAGGGCGTTCAGCGTTGAGTACGCAATTGTGCGTACATGTCCACCCCCAGCCCCCAGCCCCCATATTTTTTTTCAGTAACCGGATGCGAACGGAGTGGTACCATGCGCCGCTACCTGTGCCGTACGCTGGCGGTGTACTGCGCGAAGGCACCGGGGTAGACGGGAGAACGCCGTAATGACCGGCACTTGCGTTTGAGGATGGAGGAAGGGCCGATGGCGGGTAAGCCGTTTCTGCGACGCGGACTAACCTGGGCGGCAAGGGTGTTGGCTACGGCGGGCGTCGCCCTGGTGACGGGGGCCGGCGGTGCCGGGGCGGCCACCCACTACCCGACGGGTTCCCTTTGCTACGACTGCCACGCCGTCTCGAAGTCGAAGATGGTGGTGGGCACCCACCTCATCAAGAAGAGCGACAAGACCGTGGCCCTGGGGGTCACGGGCTCGTCCACGCCGATCCCCTGCCTCTTCTGCCACGAGAAGAATGCGGTCTCGGTGACCGGGCGCACCGAGATGAAGGGCGTGTGGGACCACTTCGACGCCACCTCCACCTCCAAGCACCCGGCCTACGTCCAGAGCGGCTTTACCCCCGACGGCCTGCGGTTCGACTGCCTCGACTGCCACACGGGGATCACCCTCGGGGTGGTGAGCGACCTTGCGGGCAACGCGGGGATCCACGGCATCGACGCCGCCACCCAGAACCTCAACCTCTACGGCACCCTGATCGGCAACCCGGCCAACGCAGCCGCCGTCTCCACCGCCACCTGCCGCAACGCGGCCTGCCACAGCGCCACCGGGAGCACCACCGGCGGCTACACCGCCCCGGCGGCCCACGGCATGAACAAGACCATGCCTGGGGCCACCTTGCCGGTGGTGACGATCAACGACGCGGGTGGCGCGCCCACCTCGTGCACCCAGTGCCACGGCACCCACAACAGCTACCAGAACACCTCCCTCGTCACGCTTCGCACCGACGGCACCACCTCCAACAACCTGGGCGACCCCCTGACCACCCGGGTCACGCCCGACAAGTGCGGCGAGTGCCACAGCCAGGACGACGCGGGGGTCTACACGAACAAGGGCCACGGCCAGAGCACCATCAGCGGCGGCACCGTGGGCTGCACGGCCTGCCACTCGGGCTCGGTTCCCCACGGCTTCTCCCGCTCGGCGCCCGGCACCAACCCCCTGCGGTTCTCCTTCGCCGAGAACACGTCGGCCCAGAGCTCGATCCGGCTCCAGCCGCCCTACAACCAGGCCCTGTCGATCTGCCTCACCTGCCACTCCCAGTACACCGGCAAGCTCCACCAGGGCCCCACCGCCACGGCCGGGTGCAACGACTGCCACGAACCCCACGGGGTCGGGGTAGGGACCAACGCGGTGATGATTCGCCAGCAGATCCCCAAGGTGAACGCGACCGGCGTGCCGGTGTACGGGTTCAACTCGGCCACCGGGACCTGGGAGACCAATAGCTACACGGTCTCGGGCGACTTCACCTACAAGACCGACAACACCGCCCTGTGCGACAACGCCGAGTGCCACCAGGGGCGCACGGTGAACGGCGACCCGATCTACCCGCTGTCGACCCTCCTTACCGGCGGCCGCCACACAGGCGGGGACATCTCGACGGCGGCCGATTTCGACTGCAGCGGCTGCCACACCCACACCGACGGCGGCGGCAGTTGGGGGGCGCAGGACTCCTGCACCACGTGCCACGGCCAGCCGCCGCCGCCGGCCGACACCGGCTACACCAACTTTGCCGAGGCCAACACGCCCCACCAGAAACACGCGGGCGCCGTGGCGGCCGGCGGCTACGGCTACCGCTGCCAAACGTGCCACTTCGACTACGTCAACGCGGCCACTCACAACACGCCGACCAAGACCTACCAGAGCCTCAACTTCGACGCGGCGCGCAATCCGAGCCCGAGCCGAGCCTACAACGCCGGCACCGCCACCTGCACCAACCTCTACTGCCACTCCGACGGCCAGTCCACGGCCTCGGTGGGCAGCGTCCAGTGGATGACCGGGACGAACACGCCCGACTGGAGCACCCAGGATCTCGCGTGCAACGCCTGCCACGGGGGCATCGACGCCGCGGGGCAGATCGCCAGGGGGAGCCACACCGTGCACCTGTCCCGGGCCGGGATCACCTGCGTGAGCTGTCACTCGGGCACCCTGGACACCGTGGGTACCAACACGACAACGAGCATCCCCGAAGCCAAGCGGGGGGCGCACGCCAATCTGACGAAGGACGTGGTTCCCGGCGGCACCTTCAACGGCGCCGCCGTCGCCTTCGGCTTCATCCAGGGCACCGACACCTGCTCGAACATCAGCTGCCACGGCGGCTACGCCGACGTAGCATGGGGGGCGGCGGCGAGCTGCGCCAACTGCCACGGCACCTTCGGGCTCGCGGCGGAGGGCGCGGCCATGCCGGCCTCGGTGGTGGCCAAGCACTCCGGGGCGCTCGCGAACCCGGACGGCAATGCCTCCACGACGCTGTACAATGGCCACCAGGGCGCGGCGGTGCTCGGCGCTAGCGGCGAGGGCCGGTGCGACTACTGCCACGCCAACACCCAGCCGGACTACACGGCAGGGATGCACATCGACGGCGTCATCCAGCTCAACGCCAACATGACGTACCAGGGGGCGAGCGGGTTCACGGGCGCGGCGGCCGGGTGCGCCACCGCCTGCCACAGCGCCGACAGCCCCTACCAGATGAGCGATTCGGGTCTCGCGCTGCAGCACATTGCAGGTCAGGGCTTTAGCTGCGGGGCCTGTCACACGGGCGGCGTGACCCCCGCCTCGGCCAGCGCCGGCCACGCCGCCCACGGAGCCAGTTCCCCTGCCCTCGTCGACGGCGGTGCGGCCTGCGTGGCCTGCCACGGCAACAACGGCGGGCTCAACTACCAGAACGCGCTTGCCGGCACCCACGGCAGCGGCACCGTCACGTGGGCAACAGACCTCACCTACTCGACCGCGGTGACCCGGGGAGACCTCACCGGCACCTGTACCGGCGCGGCGGGCTGCCACGTGGCGGCCACCAACATCGCGTGGAATGCCACACCCACCAACTGCACCCAGTGCCACGTCAACACCGCCGACCGCAACGACTGGAGCGGCAACAACAACATCGCGTCCATGATCGCCAGCGGCGACTGGACGGCGACCGGCCACGGCGCCAAGGCCGATGTGGGGGCCACCGGCTGCCTCACCTGCCACGACCTGGCCCAGCCCCACGACCGCACCACGACCCTCTCGGGTGCCAACCCCTACCGGCTGCGCGACCAGGACGCCGGGACCGCCGGCGTGCAGTTTAGCTGCACCTACAACGCCGCCGCCTGCCACGACGGCAACCCCACCCCCAGCGTGGCCACGGTGAAGACCCACTCCAACGAGGAGATGGCCAACTCCGGCTACACCGCCAAGCGCACCTGGCCCGCCTGGGACCCCCAGTGCGTCAACTGCCACGACCCCCACGGCGACGGCAACCTGGCGATGATCCGCCGCGACCTCTACGACAAGGCGGCCTTCAACCTCCCGGCCGGCCCGCCCCCTGCGGAGCCCACCGAGCAGACGAACCTCATCTTCACCAACCGCACCGGCGTGGCGGCCAACTCCTACTCCTGGGCCACGGAGCAGACCCCGAACTACAGCGGCGTCTGCCAGGAGTGCCACGAAGCGGCGGATCACGTCGCCTTCAAGGACAACACCAGTGCCTCGGTCAGCCCCCACCCCACCGCCGGAGGAAACCCCGGCCAGTGCTCGAGCTGCCACCCCCACAGCGGCGCCTTCAAGCCCAGTGGGTGCAGCGGCTGCCACGGCGACGGGGCGAACCAGTACTGGCCGGCCAATGCCGCGAGCAACCTGCGCAGCGCCTACCCCAACCGCGCCGGCCGCCACCAGAAGCACATGGACGTGCTCGCCCAGCGCCGCTACGCCAAGGCCGCGTCGGCCCTGAGCGGCGTCGAGCAGAACGCGATCTGCGAGATGTGCCACAACGACGCGAGCGGGGTGGGGGGCGGCACCCACTACCCGTCGGGCTACACCTGGACCGCCGCCCCGGCCGACGTGGGCGCCTTCAACCAGATGTGGGGCACCTACGCCAGCGACGCCGACGGCGCCTACGCGGCGGCCACCTACGGCGGCAGTGTGGACACGAGCCCCTGGACGGGCGGCTCCTCGTGCTCCGCCCTGGACTGCCACAACAGCAAGACCACCGGCGCCGGCTTCGAGTGGTACGGGGCCACGGCCACGGCGTGTACGATGTGCCACACCCGCGCCACCACCGGCAGCAACCCCTCGTCGGGCCTCCACTACGGCAACACGGCGCCCACGGTGAGCCAGGCGTGGCACGACGATACCCTGACCACCACCAACAAGTGCGTGGTCTGCCACACCACCCTCACGACCCAGAGCACCCACATCAACGGGGCGTTTACCGGCAACGGCACCTTCGCCGCCGACCGCACCGCCATGGGCCTCTTCGCGGCCTACACCAACGGCGGCACCGACGGCGTGGGGAGTTGCTCCGGAGCGGCCGTCGGCGGCGCCGGCTGCCACGAGGGAGGCGATGCGGGCACCTGGGCGCGCCGCTGGAACAGCGCCATCCACTACGCCACCGACGGCACCGAGTGCGCCGGCTGCCACGGCGGCATGAACGAGACCGACTGGACCTTCGGCTCGGTGGCGAACACCACCGACAACATCGTCGAGCACAACCGCGACTGGAACGGCAACGCCACGACGGGCGAGGTCATCGGCAACCACAAGGACTTCGTGGCCAACACCACCAAATGCAACATCTGCCACGTGTACGCCGACAGCCCCTACACCACCGGCGCGTTCACGACCTACCACCGCAACGGCCAGATCACCATGAACAGCACCATGGGCTACAGCCGCACGGCGGGCGCCGGGCCGGCCTACGGGTGCAGCAATACCTGCCACTCGGCCGCCAACTCGGGGATGGAGAACTCGGGCTGGACGCTTGAGACCATCGCCGGCCCGGCGCTCTCCTGCACGAGCTGTCACACCGGCACGGGCACGGGCGCGCTGGCGGTGGGTTCCGCCAGCCGCCACACGAGTCTCACCGTGGGCGGGGCGTTCGCGGGCTGCGAGGCGTGCCACCCGGGCGGCGGCAAGGGCAGCCT
>JBFLZB010000063.1 GCA_040756475.1 Thermodesulfobacteriota bacterium | reverse complement strand
ACGCCCGCCAGCGCCCCCAGCACGCCCGAGGCCCCCACCACGACGCCGGCCTGGAAGGCGCCCCCCGGTGCCTGCACCCCGGCCCAGAGGAGATACGCCCCCAGCATCGCCATCAGGGGCACCTGTACCCGCACCATGGCCAGGAGCACGGGGCCCGGGCGCGCCCCGGGCCTGCCGGCACCCCCGGGCCGGGGCGCGCCCAGAGACCACGCCGCGGCCACGACCAGCAGGAGTACACCCACTTCCAGCAGGGTGTCGTACCCCCGGAAGTTCAGGAGCACCGCCGTCACCGGGTTGCCCGCCCCGCTCGCATCCAGGTGGGCGTGCACCGGCCCCCGAAGGCTCGAGTTGGCCGCGGGGCCTGGGGCGGCCAGGGCCCACGCCAGCGCGAGCCCCAGGGCCCCGGCGAGGGCGGCCGGCAAGGGCTCCGAGGCCGTCCGCGGCCCGTGCTCGGTCCTCCGGTCTCCTGCCCCCTGGCCAAGGGCTGCAAGGAGGAGCGCCCCCATGAGGCCCGCACCGATGGCGGCCTCCGCCAGGGCCACGTCGGGGGCGTCGAGCCGCGCCCAGGCGAGCGCCATGAGGAGGCCGAAGGCGATGAAGCCCGCCACGGCCTCGTAGAGGTCGTCTGCCGCCAGGAGCCGCCACCCGAGCCACACCAGGGCCAGGGCCAGGAGCAGGTCGAACGCGGCAAGCGGGACAGGCGTGCTCACGGCCGCCCCCAGGGCGCGAGGCCCCGGGCCGCCGCCCCCCGGGCCACCAGGTGCGCCGAGGTGGCGCTGGCCACGAGCACCAGGCCCCAGGTGAGGAGGAGGCGCAGGGCGGCCGCCAGGGACTCGGCCTCCACCGCGAGCCCCAGCGCCAGCAGGCCCAGGCCCAGGCAGTCGGCCTTGGTGAGGGCGTGCAGGCGGGTGTAGACGTCGGGAAAGCGCAGAAGGCCCACCGTGCCCGCGAGGAAGAAGAAGACGCCGCCCAGGATCAGGGCGAGGGCCATCCAGGAGGTCACGGGCGGTCCCCGGGCGGGGGCGAAACGCCTTCCGGCGCGGGCCACCCCCGGCGCACCAGGGCTACGGCCGTCAGGGCCGCGAGCAGCGCGAAGACCAGGGCCACGTCTCCCAGGGCCCGGACCCCCAGCCCTTTGGAGAGGAGCAGGAGCACCGCCACCGCGGTGGTCGCCATGAGCTGGGCCGCGAGCATCCGGTCCGCCGGGGTGGGGCCCCGCAGGATGCGCACGACGCCCGCCACCAGGGTGGCGAGGAGCACCAGGGCGAGCCAGAGGTGGAGCTCAGCCAAGGGGCGGCTCCCTTCGCTTCGCCTCGGGGTCCCGTGGAGCAGGGGCACCCTGGGACCTATGGGACGAAGGGGACCCATGGGATGAAGAGAAGCCGAAAATCCCCGCGACTCGGGTTTCCAAGGCCGCGAGGCGCACGCAGGTGGGCTGAGAGAGGTCGAGCACGTGCACCGTGAGGCCCTCCTCCTCCACCCGGGCGCTCAAGGTACCGGGGGCAAGGCTCACGGAGTTGGCGAAGAGCACCCGGGCCGGGCCCTCGGGAAGGTTCCAGCGATAGTGTACGAAGCCCGGCTCCAGGGGCATGACGGGGGAAAAGGCACGCAGGGCTACGTCGATCCCCCCCCGGAGGGACTGCCACAGAAAGAAGGGGAGGAACCCAACGGCCCCCTTGAGGCTCCAGGGGACGGCCCGGGGGGGCGCCAGGGCCAGCGTCAGGGCAGCGGCGGCACACGCCGCCGGAAGGCCGACTCCCCAGGAACCCGGCTCTCCGTCCGCCAAGGCCCACCACAGGAGGGCGTACACGCCGGCCCAGGCCGCGAAGCGACCCAGGCAGTTGGGCTGCCTCGGTTGGCGGGGGTGGGGCCGCGGCGCGCCGGATCGGGGAACGGCGCGGGCCCCCGCGGGCTCTCGCACGGGGCTCTCCTCCTCGGGCCGCACGGGGAACGGAGGCTTCGTCCGGGATGGCGCTGGCAGCTGGGAAGGTACCACGGAGACGGCGGATGCCAAGGCGCGAAGGGGGCGGGCAGAGGGCGAACGCGGGCCGCCGGGATCAGGGAGGTCTCGCCGCAGACCGCCGAGCCTCGAGAGCGGACCGGGGGCCTCCCCTCCGGCGGCGCAGGATCCCGTGAGGTTGGGAATGGCCCGCGGCCTTCCAGCGGGGGAGGGCAAGGGCATCCCTCATCCGCAAGCGCAGCTCCACAGCCGCCTGCGCCGCCTCCGGGGAGGCCCCCGGCCCGCCCGCAGCCCGACGCCCGATTCCGAAGCGCTGTCTTTCAGGAGTTTCTAAGGGCGGGGCAGAAGCTTCACGAGGTCCGCCGCTCGGCGGACCTCGTCGAAGATCAGGGCGGAGCTCATGGTCGCCATGCTCACCGCGTCCATCTCGGGGTCGAACTGCAACCCCGCCATGGGGCGGCCCGCCAGGCGTCCCTCGAAGAACCGGTTGTCCTCCAGGTCCCACTCCTCGTTTCCCACCTTGGTCACGTGGATGGGCTCGAAGCCGAGGACCCGGCCCCTGGAGTCGAACGCGAAGAGAAAGTGCACCGCGTGGCAGACCTCGCACACCGCCCCCCGGGTGGCCAGGCGGGCATAGAGATCGAGGGGTCTTCCCTGCCGGAACGCGCGGTAGACGGAGGTGCCCTGGGCCAGGGCGAGCACCTGGACGGTCACCTCCGTGCCGGCCGCTCGGCCCAGGAGCCGAAGGGCTGCTTCCTGGATGCCCGGGGCCTCCAGCGGGAGGGCAAAGTGCGGCGCCTCGGAGTTTTCCCCGGCCCGGGGGTGGTGCGGAACACTCTCCCTCGAGAGGGCGAAGCGGGTGTGGGCGTGGAACTCGCTCTCCAGTTGAACGCCGAAGTAGGAGTTGACGAGGGTCCAGAGGCCGTCCTTCTTTCGCAGGAACAGGCTGAACGGGGTGCGCCCCGGGTCGCCGAGCCGCCGCCATTGGTCGAACTGGGGGTCGGCGGCGATCGGATAGGTGAGCCCCCGGGACTCGCGGTACTTGTACAGGTACTTCGCCTGGTTTCCGGCGGCGACGGCAAGCACCCGCACGCGCCCGGCCAGCTCGCTCCGGGCCACCTCCTGGTAGAACGCCTCCAGGTGCCGGACTTGCCGCTGGCACGGCACGCACGACTTGTTGAAGAACTCCACGATGAGGACCTCGCCCGGGACCTGGGAGAGGCGAAAGGGGCCGCTGCGCTGGGGCAGCCCGAGCCGGGGGTAGTCCTGCGCCGCCAGGAGCTCCTCGAACTCCAGGTCGGGCATGGGTTCTCCGGGCACGACCAGCATGTGTGCCGCGGCCGCGGGCTGCGCCAGGCTCAGGAGAAACCAGAGCCCCACCGCCATTGTCCGCCACGCCCCGGGCTTCTTCTCTCGGCTCGAATGGGTCAAACGCCATCTCTCCGGCTGCTCGGCGGCTTCCCGACGGTCGCCGCCTGCGGGTCGAGCCTCTAACCTACCGTGCGTTTCGTAGGGAAGTCAAAGCGCTTTTTGAATCGCTCTCGCCAGGTTGTGTCCGCCCCCCGTCGGGATCTCCCCCCGCAGCGGACTACGCGGGCCCCAGGGCGCAGGGCCCTACCGAGCACTTCCCGCAGCAGTCGGCACCCGTCTGCGCCTTCACTTCCAAAAGCCGGGAGTAACAGCCCCGCTTGTCCAGGTTCGGCTCCCCCGCGGGGGCGGCCGAGAGGGCTCCTGCAGGGCAGGCCTCGATGCAGTATCCGCAGCCTCCGTCGCGAAAGTACCGGCAGCGCTCTGGCTGGGGACGAGAGGTGGCCGGGAGGTCCGCATCGACGACCAGGCTGCCGCAGCGCCCCGCGCACCCCCGGTCGGTGATCAGCAGCCGGTGGAGGCCGAAGCTCCCCAGGCCTGCCAGGGCCGCAGCGGACTTGTGGGACCAGGGACTCACCAGGGTCTCTTCGTCCCAGTTGTGGGTGGCCGGCTGGGCGGCGGACCGCACGCCGCGCCCGGCCAGGGCTTCGCGAAGGCTTTCCACGATCCCATTGATGACTTGATTGGTCTCTTGATACGCTACCGCCCACTCCCTTGCGCTCTCGGACCCCCTCCGGTTGGCCCGGACAACGGCTTCCCCGAAGGGGACGAAAAAGGCCACCACGGTGCGGGCGCCGGGGAGGAGTTCCTCCGGCAGCAGGTGGGTGGGCTCGGTTACTTCGCGCAGCCGCAGCCACCCCGGGTCCTGGGCGCTGGCATAGCCCACCAGGGGTTCCCGATACGGGGTGCGGGTCGCGGCGCGGCGAACCCCCAGGGCGATGAGCTCCTCGATCCGGGCCGACAGGTGGGGCACCGCGTTTTCCCTTTCCCGGCGCGCATGCGCGCCGGCAAGCGGCCCTCATGGAGCCGTCGCCGAGAGCCGAAAAGGACTCCAGGGTACACGCATACCGAACACGGAAGGAGCCGAACGTGGAGACCAAGACGAAGAAGGCAGGCAAGGCAGCCGTTCGCGAGTACCTCAAGCGCCTGGACTTCGGGCGGAAGATCCACCTTCGGGTCGACGACGGCGCCCTTCTGGCCCTTTGCGAAGACTACCGGGACGACGAGCCCAAGCCCACCAAGAAGTAGGGTTTCGAGGTCTACTGTCCGGCCCTCTGGCAAACCACCTGCTCGCCGCTTCCCACTGTAGTAATAGGGCCCGAGGGCCCGGCCGCCGGCGGCGTACCCGCGCCGGGGGAACCCGGCGGCCCACACGAAGAGGTGCCGCAAGGCACCGGGAGGCGAGGGAAATGGCGATCCGCGTCGTCCGGTTGGGAAGCCCGCGGGCGCAAGGGGAGGGGCTGCGCCTCGGCACGGTGCGGCGCCCGCCCCGGGGAGTGCCCAAAGCCGAGTTCGCCTCCAGGGACTTCTACGACGTCTGGCTCCCGGAGCTGGCGCCGAGCGAAGAGCTCGTAAAGGCCGCCCGCGGGGCCGAGGACGAAGCGTCGTGGCGGGCCTTCGTCAAGCGGTACCGCGCCGAGATGGCCGCCCCCGAGCGAACCCGCCTCCTCGACCTCCTCGCCGCCCTCTCCCGCCAGACGGACCTCTCCGTGGGCTGCTACTGCCCCGTCGAGGCCCGCTGCCACCGCTCCGTGCTCCGGGAGCTTCTGCACGAAAGGGGGGCGGTGCTGGCGTGATCGTCGCCCCTGGGCGACTCACGAAGGGCTGCCGTTTCCGCAGGCTTCGGCAGTCCGCTCCCGCAGGCGCTGGGCGGCCTCGGCGAGCAGGGGGGAGAGGAACCGGTAGAGGCCGTACACCACGTCCACGTTCTCGCTGCCCCCCAGGCCGAAGTAGCACAGGAAGTGGTCGACGAAGGTGATGAGGGGCTTGGTGTCCCGAGCCTTCCTGGCGGCCGCGGCGTACTCGGCGTGCCGCTGGGTCAGGAACTCCCAGTAGGAGGCGCTGTCTGGGAAACCAGAGAGCCGGTCGCCGAAGTAGATGCAGGCCGCGGCCTCCTGGAGGAAGACCGCGCGCCGTTCCTCCGAGAGGGGAACGGTGGCCGAGAGCACCTTGAGGAGGGTGAAGTAGAAGGCAGCAATTTCGGCATCCTTGAGCCGGACGCGGGAGCCCGAGGCGAGCTCGAGGACCACCGTGAGGGCCTCGGTGACCCGGCGGCGGACGGGCTCCCACGTCGAACGCAGCACCTCGGCGGCCAGCAGGTGGATCGGATCCCAGAGCAGGGGGATGTAGAGCGCGTCGATGGCGGGCGGCGCCGATCGCGGCGTTGCCGCCGCCGGCCCCGTTCCAGGGGCCTCCTTCTTCCTGCCAGCCGGAGAAAGGTGGGGTCCCATGGGCAGAAGCTGTGCCTACCTCTCGCGCCGTTTCAGGCTGCGGGATCCAGGATGATCCTTGCGCACGCACGTCCTCCCGGTCGCGCCTCGGCCCCCCGCCCGGGCGCCGCCCGTTCCCGGCTTATCGGCCGCCAGCCGGAAATCTTTAGAACAGCGGTTTGAGCAGGCGGAGGACATCGGCAGGGGATGCTGCCAGGGCGTGGGCCCCGGCCTCCAGGAGCTCGGCTGCGGGCCGAAATCCCCACAGCGCCCCCACGGCCCGCATCCCCGCGGCCCGGGCGGTGCGCATGTCGGTCCCCGTGTCCCCCAGGTACAGGCACTCCCCCGGGGCGGCGCCCAGGAGCCCCGCCACCTCCAGGGCCCCCTTTGGGTCAGGCTTGACCGGGTAGCCGGGCCGTGCACCGACCACTGCGGCAAACTCCCACCGCCCCAGCAGGCGCCCAACCAGGTCCACGGCCGCGTCGTGGGGCTTGTTGGAGAAGACGGCAAAGGGCACCATGCGGCGGGTCAAGGCGTCGAGGAGTTCGGATACCCCCGGGTAGGGGCGGGTCTTGTCGGCGCAGCGGCGGTCGTACTCGGCCCGCATGGCAGCCAGCGCCCGGGCCACGGTGGCCGAGTCGAGGCGCTCGGGGGGCAGGGCCCGGCGCACCAGGGCCTCCATGCCGTCCCCCACGAAGTAGCGGTAGGCGTCCACGGGGTGCACCGGCATGCCCTCCTGCGCCAGCACGCGGTTCATGGCGCCGGCCAGGTCGTCGAGGGTGTCCAGGAGCGTGCCGTCCAGGTCGAAGATCACGGCGCGAAGGGCCGCCGGGCAGGCAGAGAGGGTCACTGGGTTTCCTCCGGGAAGGCGGCTACTGGGCGAGGCGGATCTGGAGCCGCGCCCCGAGCCCGGGTTGGAGATCGTCTGCCGCGTCGCGTGCCAGGTCTGACTCGTCGGCGACGTGTACCGCCGGCCTGCCCCGGCCGGCGGGCAGGTCCAGCCGCAGGGAGCCCACGTACAGGGCCTCTCCCGGGCGCAGCTCGAAGCGCCGGCCCAGGGGGACTTCCCCACGGAAGCGCGGCGGCACGGCGGTGCCGCCTCCTTCGAACCGGGTGAGCTCGTAGTCGCCCTGGGGCAGCCGGATCACGTAGAAGGGCTCGGGCTCCCGGCGCGCCCCGAGCGACGCGGCGGAGCGCAGGGGCAGGGAAAGGGTCTGGGCGCCCCCGTAGCGGAACACCAGCCGACACTCCCCCGCTTCCGGCGCCGCGGGGCACGGCAGCGGATCCCCGTCCACCCACACGGAGATGCGCCCCAGCACCAGGCCGTAGCCCGCCGGAAGGTCCTCGAGCCGGGTGCCTGGTCCCACCGGGAGCGCCCCCCTCTCCGGGGGCGCCCCGCACGCGCCGAGCCACAGGGCGGCCACCGCGGGCCATACCAGCAGGCTCCCCAGGAGGGCGCAGCGTCGTCTGGCCCTCTCCACCGTGCTTCCGGCTGCCGAGCGCCCCATGGGCTGCCTCCCCACCCCCGGGCCGCCCAGTCTGCCAAACCGGAGCGCCACGGGCAAACCCCCACCGAGTCCCCGGCGCGGCCGGGGCTGGCGAACCATCCCGGCGCGGCTCTCCGGACGCCTGGCGGCGCTTCGGGGCGCGCTGCAAGAAGAGAAGCCCCCCGGCCCCGGAGGAATGGGAGGCAGCCGCGGGTTGGGTCGCGGCCGGGCCGGGGGGTGGGAGATGTCTGGAGAAGGGGGAGGCCCCGAGGGGGCCGCCCCTGGGCCGGCTGGACTACAAGGAACGAGAAACCGTGAAGACCACGCGGTCGTCCGCGATGCTCCCGCCCAGGAAGGTGGCCTCGGTGGTGTTGTGGTAGCTCACGTCCAGGTCGAACCCCTTCAGGGAAGCCGAGGCCCCGAAGCGGTAGTGCACGTAGTCGAACCCGTCGTCCCCGTCGAGACCGTTGCCGTCGCCGGTGGACTTGTCGCCTTCGACCTTCTGCCAGCCCACCTCGGCCGCGAGCCCCAGCCCGTAGGGCAGCCCCAGGCCGAGGCTCCCGTTCAGGTAGTGGGCGTTGCCGTCCTCCCCGAAGAAGTCGGGCGAGTAGGCGTAGCCGGCCCCCAGGGAGGGCTCCACGGGGCCCAGGGCGGGCAGGGCGTAGCCGAGCTTGAGGTAGCCCTCGAAGAAGTTGATCTCCGGGTCGTCGTGCGCCTTGGGGTAGGAATAGTAGATCACTCCCAGGTCGTAGGAGAACCCGCCGACTTCGTTTGCGAAGCCCCCGTACCAGTCCATCTCGATGGAGCCGCCGAAGGCCACGTTGGAGGCCCAGGCGCCCACGTACAGGCCCACCGGTGAGGCGTAGTCGAACCCGCCCTGGACCGCGGGGTTCGAGTCGGTCTGGGAGATCCCGCGGAAGACGTAGTCCGAGGCAAGCGAGACGTTGCCGCTGAAGTTGGCGTCGTCGAGCCAGCCGCCGTCCCCGGCGAGGGCCGGGGCAGCGGCCAGGATGAAGGCGGCCAGAGCGAGGGCGGAGAGGAACCGGTGCTTCGACATGCGCGTCTCCTTTGCGTGTGCTCTTTCGGTGAGGGCCCGGGCCCGCAGGGGCCCGGGCCGAGAGGTTGCGTCGTCCAGGCTACTTGCCGGTGAACTCGGGGTAGGCCTCCATGCCGCAGTCGGAGAGATCCATGCCCTGGTACTCCTCTTCCTCGCTGACCCGGATGCCCACCACCGCCTTGAGCAGGCCCCACCCGACCAGGCTCACGCCGAACACCCAGGCGAAGATGGTGAGCGCCCCGGCAACCTGGCCGAAGAAGCTGGCGTCGCCGTTGGTGAGCGGCACCAGGAGCAGCCCCAGGAGCCCGCACGTGCCGTGCACCGAGATCGCGCCCACCGGGTCGTCGATGCGCAGCTTGTCCAGGACCAGGATGCTCCCCACCACCAGGAGGCCCCCCAGGGCGCCGAAGAGCGACGCCTGGAGTGCGGTGGGGGTGGCGGGCTCGGCGGTGATGGTCACGAGGCCGGCGAGCGCACCGTTCAAGAGCATGGTGAGATCGGCCTTGCCGAAGAGCAGCCGCGCCAGGATCAGCGCCGCTACGGAGCCGGCCGCCGCCGCGGCGTTCGTGTTGACGAAGACCATGGCCACCGCGTTGGCGTTGACGGCGTCGCCGAGCTTGAGGACCGATCCGCCGTTGAACCCGAACCACCCCATCCACAGGATGAAGGTGCCCAGGGTGGCCAGGGGCAGGTTGGCGCCGGGGATGGCGTGTACCTGGCCCTCGGGACCGTACTTGCCCTTGCGGGCGCCGAGCAGGAGAACTCCCGCCAGGGCGGCCGAGGCGCCCGCCAGGTGCACGATGCCGGAGCCCGCGAAGTCGCTGAAGCCCAGGTCGCCCAGGCTGAAGAGACCGAACACGTCCTTGCCCCCCCACGTCCAGGAACCTTCCATGGGGTAGATCAAGCCGGTCATGAGCACCGAGAAGGCGAGAAACGCCCAGAGCTTCATCCGCTCCGCCACGGCCCCCGAGACGATGGACATGGCGGTGGCGACGAACACCACCTGGAAGAAGAAGTCCGAAGCGCTGGCGTACACCGCGTCGCCCCCGAACCCCGCCTCGGCCGAGGCAGCCAGCACGTGGGAGGTGAGTTCCTCGGCGCTCGCCGCCCCCGAGAGCTCGATGCCCCGCAGGAACCACGTGCCGTCGTACATGATGGCGTACCCGCACACCAGGTACATGACGCAGGCCACGGCGAACAGGGCCACGTTCTTGGCCAGGATCTCGGTGGTGTTCTTGGCGCGCACGAGCCCCGCCTCGAGCATGGCAAAGCCCGCCCCCATCCACATCACCAGGGCTCCGCACACGAGAAAGTAAAAGGTGTCGAGCGCGTACTTCAGTTCGAAGATGTGCTGTTCCACGGTCCACGCTCCGCGTTAGGGTTCGGCGTTGGGTTGGTGCAGCCGGGGCTCGTCCTCGAGCGGACCGGCTGTGGTGACGTCGGCGACGGCTGCCCTTGTTTCAAGGCCCGTGCCAAGGGGCAGACCACTCCGGATGGCCGGCGGAAGTGCGCGCTCTGCGCGCGTTTTCGGCGGAGGGGTTTCCGTGGGCGGGCAGGAGAGGGCCCTGGCTTGATTCAAAATTGTCTCATTACGCAAAGGAAGCCACAAAAGCGTCTCGCATCTCTCCTCCCCCCTGGTCCTGCCCGGGCACCGGGGGCGCAGGCCCGAGAGAAACCCGTGCTCCGGCGGCCCCTCGCCGGAAACCGTGGCACGGATCGTGTAGCGACGGGGGCACGAGATCCGTGGGCCGGTCCAGCGGGGAGGCACAGGCGGGTGACGGCGAGCGACCCCTCCCCGGCGGGACGGCCCACGACCAGCGCACGCAGCCGGGCTCACCCAGAGCCGGCCGACGACGAGGGGCCCGAGCCCCGGAGGGAAGACCCATGATCAAAGTGGAAGCCATCGTGAAGCCGTTTCGCCTGGACGCGGTCAAGGAGGCCCTGCAGCACCTGGGCGTGCAGGGGATGACCATTACCGAGGTGAAGGGCTTCGGCCGCCAGAAGGGCCACTCGGAGATCTACCGGGGGGCCGAGTACACCGTGGACTTCGTCCCGAAGGTCAAGGTGGAGGTGGTGATCGGGGAGGACCTGGCCCCGAAGGTCGTCGACGCCATCTCCTCCGCCGCGCGTACCGGCAAGATCGGCGACGGAAAGATCTTCGTTTCCGAAGTCCGCGACGTCATCCGCATCCGCACCGGCGAACGCGGAACCGACGCCATGTAGGCGCCTGCGGCCACCTTCGTCCAAGCGCGAAGCCCCGGTTCGAACCGGGGCTTCGCGCTTTTCTGGGAAGTCTGCTTCGGCAAGCCGCCCCAGCCCGCGGCGCAGGCCGATTTCGAAACCAGGTTGAAGGCGAACGGGCGTTTGGGTATTGTCGCAGCTTCGACCGGCCGTCCGCCGTCGCACTGCCGCGCACACCCTCTGCCTTTCCCAGGAGGAACCCCATGAGCGAGCTCCTTTGGACCCCTTCGCCGGAAAAGGTCGCCCAGGCCAACCTGACGCGGTTCCTCTCCGCCGTGAATCGGGAGCATGGCCTCTCCCTCCAGGGCTACGACGACCTGTACGAGTGGTCCGTGAGGGAGATCCCCGCCTTCTGGGAGGCCATGTGGAAGTTCGCCGGCATCCGGCACTCGGCCCCCTACGAGGCGGTGCTGGAAGATCCCGTGATGCCGGGGGCAAGGTGGTTCCGGGGGGCACGGCTCAACTTTGCCGAGAACCTGCTGCGCCACCGGGGCGACCATACGGCCCTGGTCTTCGTGGGAGAGCGGGGAGAACCCGAGCGCCTCACCTACGCGGAGCTCTATGCCCAGGTGGCCCGGTTCGCCCGGTTCCTGCGCGACGCGGGGGTGGGCCAGGGAGACCGGGTGGCGGGGTTCATGCCCAACCGCATCGAGGCCGTGGTGGGGATGCTGGCCGCCACCAGCCTCGGGGCCATCTGGTCCTCGTGCAGTCCGGACTTCGGGTTCAAGGGCGTCATGGATCGGTTCGGCCAGATCGAGCCCAAGGTGCTCCTAACGGCCGACGGGTACTTCTACAACGGCAAGGCCTTCGACTCGCTGGCCCGGGTTGCCGAGGTGGCCCGGGAGATCCACTCCATCGAGAAGATCGTCGTGGTGCCCTTCGTCAGCGCCCGGCCGAATCTCTCCGGGGTCCCCAAGGCGCTCCTCTGGGCCGATGCGCTGGCCAACGACGCCCGGGAGGTGGCCTTCGCCCAACTCCCCTTCGACCACCCCATCTACATCATGTATTCCTCGGGCACGACCGGCGTGCCCAAGTGCATCGTCCACGGGGCCGGCGGCACCCTGATCCAGCACGCGAAGGAGCTCCTGCTCCACTGCGACCTCAAGCCCGAGGACACGATCTTCTACTTCACCACCTGCGGTTGGATGATGTGGAACTGGCTCGTGAGCTCGCTCTACGTGGGCTCTACGGTGGTGCTCTTCGACGGCAGCCCCGGCTACCCCGACATGTCGGTGCTGTGGAAGATGGCCCAGGACCTGAAGGTCTCGATCTTCGGGACCAGCGCCAAGTACATCGCCATGTGCGAAAAGAGCGAGGTGCGGCCGGGGACTGAGCTCGACCTGGCGCCGCTCAAGGCCGTGTGCTCCACCGGCTCGCCCCTCTCCATCGAAGGCTTCGAGTGGGTGTACCGAGAGGTCAAGGCCGACCTCCAGCTCGCCTCCATCTCGGGGGGCACCGACATCATCTCGTGCTTCATGCTGGGTTCCCCCATCAGCCCGGTCTACGCGGGCGAGATCCAGAAGCGCGGCCTGGGGATGAAGGTCGAGGCCTGGGACGACGACGGCAAGCCCGTGGTCGGCCGGAAGGGCGAGCTGGTGTGCACGGCGCCCTTCCCGTCCATGCCCGTGAGCTTCTGGAACGACCCGGGCGACGAGAAATACCTGGACGCCTACTTCCGCCACTACCCCGGCATCTGGCGCCACGGGGACTATATCGAGATCACCGAGCACGGGGGGGTGATCGTCTACGGCCGCTCGGACGCCACCCTGAACCCCGCAGGGGTGCGCATCGGCACGGCCGAGATCTACCGGCAGGTGGAGGCCCTGGAGGAGGTCGTGGAGTCCCTGGTGATCGGCCAGCCCTGGGAGGACGACGTCCGGGTGGTCCTCTTCGTGGTGCTGCGGTCCGGGGCGGCCCTGGACGAGGCCCTGAAGAAAAAGATCCGGGATCAGATCCGCCAGAACACCACGCCGCGCCACGTGCCCGCCAAGATCATCCAGGTGCCCGAGATCCCGCGCACCATCAGCGGAAAGCTCGTGGAAATGGCGGTCCTCCAGACCGTGCAGGGCGAGGAGGTGAAGAACAAGGATGCCCTGGCCAACCCCCAGGCACTCAACCACTTCAAGGACCTGGCGGACCTCAAGACCTGACCCGGGCGCGTCCGTGAACGGGCCCCCCCCGGCCCCGGTGCCCGTGGTGGCCGCCGTGCTCTGGGACGACTGCGGCAGGGTGCTGCTGGCCCGGCGCCCGCCGGGGGGGCCCCACGGCGGCTTGTGGGAGTTCCCCGGAGGCAAGGTGGAACCCGGGGAGAGCCCCGAGTCGGCGCTTGCCCGGGAGATCCTCGAGGAGCTGGGGGCCGTGGTGACGGTGGGGCGGGAGGTGGCCCGGGTGGATCACGCCTACCCACACCTGCACCCCCACCTCACCGCCTTCGCCTGCACCCTGGCCCGGGGTACGCCCGTGCCCCTCCACGGCCAGGAGCTGGCCTGGCTCGAGCCCGGGGAGCTCCTCTCGCGCCCCATGCCCGAGGCCGACATCCCCGTCGCCCGGAAGCTGGCTTCGCAGACGTGACCGCAGGCCGCCGCGCAGGGCGGGCGCGACCCAAATCTTTTCAGCGCCGAGAGCGGCGCAAGGCGCAGACAAGGCTTCGCCGAGAGGTTCGAAAAGAGAGCCGACGCCACGGCGTGCCGGTGCCGAGCACCCGCTCCATCCCGAATCGCCAGTGCGGCTACGCGGACGTGGAAGAGGAGCGTCAGGAGCGTCAGGACACGACCCTGGATCCCCTGTCGGTGCTGCGGGCGCAGCTGCCGAGGCTGCTCAAACGGCTCGCCATCATCCCTGACCCTCGGCACCCCAAGGAGACCAAGCATCCGCTCACGGTGTTGTTGCTCTACGGCCTTCGTGCGGCGCAAGGCCTCTCGGCGTCAGGCCAACCAAGAGCTTAGCCGGCCGATGGTTCTGGAGAACCTGAGGCTGCTCTTTGAGACGCTCGCCGGGCCCTGGCTCGCCCCCGAGTATGTCCAGCCCGGTGGCATCAGGGCTCGTTGCCGCTTCGACTGGAATAGGCAGGGCTGTGGCGCCACACGGGATACACACGGCGGGTGAGGACGCTTGCGTCCACACGGCCGGGAGGCCGCGTCGACAGGGGCCGGAATCCGCGTCTTGCAAGCCTCGGGGCCCGAGCAAGGCCCCCGACCCCCGCGCACCCCGTCGCTCAAGGGCGATTCGCGTCCCTCGCGATCGACCCCCCGCGGGTCGTGCGTCAGCACTGCTGGACGCGCCATGCCGTTGCCCGCGGCGAGCCTCCGTGATAGCTTCGGCCCATGGCCGAGCTCCTCGTCTCCGAGATCTTCTCCAGCATCCAGGGCGAGTCCCACTGGGCGGGCTACCCCTGCACCTTCGTGCGCCTGACGGGGTGCAACCTCGACTGCTCCTACTGCGACACCCGCTACGCCCGGGATGGTGGAACCGCCATGTCGCTCTCCGACATCGTGGCGGCCGTGGACAGAGCGGGCCTGGCCACGGTGGAGGTCACCGGAGGGGAACCCCTGCACCAGGAGCAGACCCCGCAGCTCCTGGGGACACTCCTGGCCGGGGGCCGGCGCGTCCTCCTGGAGACCAACGGGAGCCTTCCCCTGGAGGGGGTGCCCGACGGGGTGTGCGTGGTGATGGACCTGAAGGCCCCGGGCTCGGGGATGGCGGCCTTCACCCGGTGGGCGAACCTGGCGCAGCTGCGGCCCACGGACGAGATCAAGGTGGTGTGCCGCCACCGGGAGGACTACGAGTGGGCCCGCAGTGCCCTGCGGGACCGTGGGCTCCTGGGACGCGTGCGGGTGAGCCTCTCCCCGGTCTGGGGCGAGCTCGACCCTTCGGAGCTCGCCCGCTGGATGCTCGCGGACCGCCTCGACGTGCGGCTCCAGCTCCAGCTCCACCGCATCCTGTGGCCCGGGACGGACCGGGGAGTCTGAGCCGGCTCCGGGACCGCCACCCATGCGAGAAGCCCGCAGGACCCCCGACGGTCGCTGGTATATGCTGGAAGACGGCGACGCCGTGTGCCGCATCGGGCCGCCCGAGTGGGGCCCCGACGACGCCGGGCACTGGCCGCGGGTCGACCTGGAGGCTCGGGCCGTGGATGAGAAGATCCGGTGCCCCCGCTGCGGGACCACGTGGAACCTGGAAGAGTTCGACTGCATCTTCGGCACCGCCCGGCGGATCGGCAACGACGTGCTCGTGCTGGTGCGCTGCACGACCTGCCGCCTGCCCCACCGGGTCCGGGCCGTGGGTTTCGTCACCGCCTATCCCCGGCTGATCGCCCTCATGGAAGGCTGGGCCGGCGAAGGCCGCCGCCGGGCGGCGCTTCGGGCCGAAGAGGAGAAGCTCTACGGGGCGGCCGCCGATCCCGGGGAGCGTCCCGGGGGCTAGCCCAGGAGGTGGCGCAAAGCCTCGAGCGACGAGGCGCCGCAGCGCTGTACCGCCTGGGCTGCATCCCGATTGGCCCGGCTCACCTGGTCGCGCACCGGCTCGCCGGTACGCCCTTCGGTGGTCTCCAGGCCGAGGCCCGCGGCGGCCCGAAGGGCCTCGGCGCTGATCTCCACCCGGTCGGCGGTTCCTGGAGCATTCCGGGCCGGCGCAGCGCCGACGCGTTCCTCCGCTGCCGAAGAACGGAGGCCGACTCGGGCCGTGACGGGAATGGGGGCGTGGGGTTGGCTTGCGACCTTCATGGCATCCCTCCTTGGGAACGGACCGCGGCCCCCGCCGCAGTGCGGGCACTGTAGTACGGCCCCGGTCATTGCGCAAACCCGCCTGCCAGCAGGTCCACGGCGGCCGACACCACCTCGCCCGCGGGAAAGAAGTTCTCCCAGCACGGGGCGACGCGGCACGCGACAGGGCCTCCCCCGGTGCAGGGCGCACACGGCGCAGTGACCCGAACCACTCGGATCCGCGGGCCCATGGGGCGCCACAGGGTCGGGTCCGACGGCCCGAACACGGCCACCGACGCAATGCCCAGGGCGGCCGACAGGTGGGTGGCGCCCGCGTCGTTTCCCAGGAAGAGTCGCGCCCGGGCGAGAACCGCCAGGAGATCCGTCAGGCTCTCGCACGGCCGCACCCGGTCCGCCGCTCCAGACAGCGCCTCCCATCCCCCGCGCTCCCGCTCCGCCGGACCCAGGACCAGGGTGACCGGCAACTGCGTCCGGACCCGGAGCGCGCCGAGCACCTCCGCCCACACCGGCGCCGGGACGTTCTTGCGGGGATCGCCGCTCCCGGGGTGAAGGAGAATCTCGGCCGCTTCCCTGTGGGGCAGGACCTCGCGCCTCCAGGAGGGGAACCAGGGGGTCCTGGGGGGCGCCACCCCCTGGGCCTCGAGCTGCCGCCCCTGGTGAGCCGGAACCCAGGCGCCGCCCCGGGGAGGAAAGCTCGCGACCCCCAACACCCGGGGGCCGGGGGGAGTCCACCAGGCGGGGGCCACTCGCCCTCCGAACGCCAGGATGACCTGCCCCCCCCGCAGCGCAGCGACAGCCTCGGGTGCCGGTGAATCACCCCAGAGAGTGTGCCCCGAACGCAGGAGCTCCGGCGGCGCCGCCCCGAAACCCGGGAGCAGTGCGAGGCGCTCCGGGGGCCCCCAGAAGCTCCACTGGAGATCCGGGTAGGCCTGGACTACCCGAAACACCGCGGGCAGGGAGAGCACGAAGTCCCCCAGGGCGCCCGCGTGGTACACGAGACCGGCGGCCGGCACCCCACCGGGCTCAGAGTTGTTGTGCGACATTGCGTTCCTTCAGAGCACCAGCTCAGGTCGGGCGCGCCACATGGGAATGATCCGACCGATTCGACCGATCGGCCGGATCGACCGCGCGCCCAAGCTCACCCGGCGCGATTCCCGTGTCAAGAACCCGGGCGATTCCCCCTTGACGCCGGAGGGCCGCCGCCGTATTTTACTGACTCGTAAGTAAGGAGACGACATGTCCCAGGGCGACCACCGCAGGGAGCAGATCTTCGAGACCGGGGCCCGGCTCTTCGCCGAGAAGGGTTACGGCCGCACGAGCCTGGAGGAGGTGGCGGGCGAGCTGGGGGTGACCCGCCCGGCCCTGTACTATTACTACCGGTCCAAGGAAGAGCTCCTCTACGAGATCACCTGTTTCGTGATGGACCGGGTGATGGCCGACCTCCGGGAGGTGGCGGCAAGCCCCGCCCCACCCTTGGAGAAGCTCCGGGAGCTCATCGGCCGCTACGTGCGGTTCTTCGCGTCCCACCCCCACGAGCTCACCCTCATGTCCACCGAGGTGGACTCCCTGGGCAACGAGCGGCGCCGCGTCATCCTGGAGCGCCAGCGCGAGTACCTCGGCCGCGTTCGCGCCATCGTGCGCGAGCTCCTGGCCGAGCACCCCGGAACCCCCCTGGACGAGACGGCGGTGGCCTTCTGGCTCCTGGGAGGCATGAACTGGATCTTCAAGTGGTACGACCCGGCCGGGCGGATCAACCCCGACAAGCTCGCCGACGACTTCACCCGGCTCTTCTGTTTCGGGCTCCAGGGCCCCCCTTCTGCCGAGGAGTGACGCGACCATGTCCCAGTTCGAGCTCACGCCGGAACAAAAGGACATCCAGAAGGCGGCCCGGGAGTTCGCCCAGGGAGAGTTCCCCCAGCGCGCCCGAGAGGCCGACCAGACCGAGACGTGCCCCCGAGAGCTGTACAAGTTGGCGGCGGATCTTGGGTTCCAGGGCCTCTTCTTCCCCGAGATCTACGGCGGCGCGGGCCTGGGCTACCTGGATTTCTGCCTCGCGGTGGAGGAGTTCTGGCGGGTGGACCCGGGTCTCGGACAGGCGCTCGGATCGGTCACCTTCGGCGCGGACCTCCTGCTCCTCTATGGGACCGAGGAACAAAAGAAGCGCTACCTCCCGCCCCTGGCGTCCGGCAAAGCCATCATGGGCGCCGCCATCACCGAGCCAGACGCGGGGAGCGACATCACCGCCGTCACTACGGCGGCCTTGCGCGACGGGGACGAGTGGGTGCTCAACGGCACGAAGATGTTCATCACCAACGCCACCCTAGCCGACTACCTCGTGGTCTTCTGCCTCACCAATCCCCACGCCCCCTCCCGCCACGAACGCCACTCCTGCCTCATGGTGGAGACGGACCGCCCGGGGTACAAGGCCACGAAGCTCCACGGCAAGCTGGGCATCCGGGCCTCCGACACCGCCGAGGTGGTGCTCCAGGACGTGCGGGTGCCGGCGGGAAACCTGATCGGCACCGAGGGCATGGGGTTCTTCCAGTTCATGGAGTTCTTCAACCGCACGCGCCTGCACATCGGCGCCCAAGGGGTGGGAGTGGCACAGGGCGCGCTGGACAAGGCCGTGCGCCACGTGAAGAACCGGGAGCAGTTCGGCAAGCCCCTGGCCGCGTTTCAGGGGGTGCAGTTCAAGATCGCCGAGATGGCCACCCGAGTGGAGGCCGCCCGGGCAATGGTGTACCGGGCTGCGGCCCTGGTGGACGCGGGCACCGTGGACCACCGCCTCATCGCCATGGCCAAGTGGTTCGCGGGCGAGACCGGCGTTCGGGTGACCGACGAAGCCCTCCAGCTCCACGGCGGCTACGGCTACCTCGCCGAGAACGACATCGAGCGCTTCTACCGCGACGCCAAGATCGTGGAACTCTACGAGGGCACCAAGGAAGTGGAAAAGCAGATCGTGGCGCGGACCATCCTGGGGAAGGTGTGACGGGAGTTTGGACAGGATGACAGGATGAGCAGGATGGAGGCGGTTTCGAGTCGCATGAAATATGTGCATGCGTCCAGGGGCGTCGGACCTTCCCACTCGTCCGCAAATTCAACTCCCCCAGCGTTCGCGCCCATTCTCATCCTGTCCATCCTGTCATCCTGTCAAAGGATCTTGTCTTGACCCGACTGTGCGACATCGACGGCGTACCCCTGGCCGAGCGCTTCGAGCTCGGGGCGTGCCTGCAGTGCGGGCGGTGCACGGGGGGGTGCCCCATGAGCCTGCGCTCGCCCCTGAACTCCCGCCGGCTCCTCTACGAGAGCCTGATCCGGGAGGACGGGGAAAAGCTCCTCGACCGGGAAGAGGTGTGGGACTGCACCGCGTGCCGCACCTGCGCCGACCGCTGCCCCCGGGGGCTCACGCCGGTGGACGTGATCCGGGCGATCCGCACGGTAAAGATCGAGGGGGGCCGCATCCCCGAGACCGCCATGGCCGCCCTGGAGTCGAGCCTCAAGCACGCAAACCCCTGGGGCCGCTCCCGGCAGAAGCGAACGGTCTGGGCCGAGGAGGCTCCCTGCGAGGTGCGCAGCCTCGAAGCGGACCAGGAGTCGGAGCGCCTCTGGTTCGTGGGGTGCACCCCCGCCTACGACCCGCGGTGCCAGGGGATCGCCCGGGCGCTGGCGCGGATCTTCGCCTCCGCCGGGTACGACTACACCACCCTGGGGACCGAGGAGGCGTGCTGCGGCAGCGAGGTGCTGCGCCTGGGGGAGCAGGGGCTCTTCGAGGAGCTGGCCGAGACGAACAGGGAGACCTTCCGGGAGCTCGGCTTCCGAGAGGTGGTGGCCACCTCGCCCCACTGCATGAACACCTTCCGCAAGGACTACGGGCTGGAGATCCCCGCCCTCCACTACACCGAGGCCCTGGCCGGGCTCGCGGCCGAAGGCCGCATCCCCTTCGCGCGCAAGGTGCCGCTGCGGGTCGCGTTCCACGACCCCTGCTACCTGGGCAAGCAAAACGGCATCTACGGCGCCCCCCGGGAGGTCTTGCGGGCGGTGCCGGGCGTGGAGCTCGTGGAGTTCGACCGCTCCCGGGAGCGCAGCCTGTGCTGCGAGGGGGGCGGAGGCCGGATGTGGCTCGAGGGCCTGGGGGAGGGGGAGCGAAACGCCCAGCTTCGGGTGCGCGACGCGGCCGAAATGGGCGTGAACGCCGTCGTCACCGCCTGCCCCTTCTGCCTCCTCACCCTGGAGGACGCCCGCAAGACCGCCGGCCTGGAGGAGACCCTGGAGGTGATCGACCTGGCGGAGCTTGTGGAGCGGGGGTTGGAACCGGAAGGTGGATCCGAAGACAGGATGACAGGATGAACAGGATGGAGCAGTCGGCAGGGTTTCGCGGGTGGGAAGGGTCTGCTGCGAGAGGTCTTGCTTGGAGAGGCAAATCCCTCGCACAAGGTCCAGCCGCTCCGTGATCTCATCCTGTCCATCCTGTCCAAGAACCGTCTCTCCCTTCTACAAGGAGGAGCCCATGAAACTGGCCGTCTTCGTGAAACACGTGCCCGACACCGCCGAGGCCGACCTCCAGGTCGCCGCCGGCGGGCGCTCGATCAAGGCCGCCGGCCTGCCGTTCCAGATGAACGAGTGGGATCGCTTCGCCCTGGAGGAGGCGGTGAAGCTCAAGGAGGCTTCGGCGGGAACCCTCACGGCCTTCCTCCTGGGCCCCGAAGAATGCGAGGAGAGCCTGCGCCGCTGCCTCGCCGTGGGGGCCGATCGGGCGGTGCGGGTCTGGGACCCGGGCCTCGAAGGGCAGGGGCCCGCCGGCGCGGCGGCGGTCCTGGCCGCCGCCGTGGTGGGGACCCCTTACGACCTCTACCTCTGCGGCGCCCAGGCGAGCGACGACGGGTACGCCATGGTCGGACCGACCCTCGCAGCCCTCCTGGCCGTGCCCTGTACCACCCTGGTGAACCGCCTGGAGGTCACGGGCTCGGTGGCCGTCTGCGACCGGGAGCTGGAGGCCGGGTGGACCGAGCGGGTCGAGGTCGACCTTCCGGCCCTGGTCACGGTCCAGACCGGCATCAACGAGCCCCGGTACGTCTCGGTCCTGGGCATCCGCAAGGCCCGGGGCAAGCCCGTGGACCTCTTCGACCTGGCCGGGCCCGGCCTCGACCGGGACCAGGTGGGCCGGCTCGGGAGCCTCCTTACCGTGGAGGCCCTGGAGCCCTTGCCCGAGGGCAGGGCGGCGGAGCTCCTCGGGGGTGCGCCCGACGAGGCGGCGGCCCGGCTGGCGGCGATCCTGCGGGAGAAGGGAGGTGTCCTGTGAGCGCCTGCGCCGTGTGGTGCGTGGTGGAGCACCGCCAGGGCGCGGTGCGGGACGTGACCGGGGAGGTGGTCGCCGCCGCCCGGAGCCTCGATCTCGGCCCGGTGACCGCCGTCGTCCTGGCGGGACCCGGGGAAGCCCACGGCCTTTCCCGGGCCGTTCCCGGGAACCCCGAGGCCGTGCTCGCCCTGGAGCACCCGAGCCTCGCGGGATTCAACGGCGCGGCCGTGGCCCAGGCGCTGGGCCGCCTCGTCGGGGAGCGCCAACCCCGGGTGGTCCTGGGGGCCCACTCGGCCGCCGGGATGGAGTGGGCCCCGGCGCTCGCCGCCGAGCTTCGGGCACCCCTGGTCACCGACGCCACGTCGCTGTCCTGGGAAGGCAACCGGCTCGGCGCCCTGCGGGCCGTGTACGGGGGCAAACTCCAGGCCCGGGTCCGCCTGGCCGAGGCTCCCACCGTCCTCGCCACGGTGCGGCCCGGATCCTTCGAGGCAGTGGGCAGCGGCGCCGCCCCGGCAGTGGAGGTCTCCTCCCCGGAGCTTCCGGCAACGCTCGGCAAACGGTTCGTCGCGTGGATCCAGGAGGCGGCCGGAGCGGTGGACATCACCCAGGCCGACGTGCTGGTGAGCGTGGGGCGCGGCATCGGGGACGCGGAGAACCTCGACGTGGCGCGGGCGCTCGCCCAGGCCCTGGGGGCGACCCTCTCGTGCTCCCGCCCCGTGGTGGACTCCCACTGGCTCCCCAAGGAGCACCAGGTGGGCATCTCGGGCAAGACCGTCAAGCCCAGGGTCTACCTGGCCCTGGGGATCTCGGGCGCCTTCCAGCACATTGCCGCCATGAAGGGCGCCGGCCTCATCGTCGCCGTCAACAAGGACCCCAAGGCCCCCATCTTCCGCATCGCCCACTACGGCATCGTCGGCGACCTCTTCAAGGTCGTCCCGGCGCTGACGAAGGCGGTGAAAGAGAGGTTGGGGGGCGGGAGACCGGGGACAGGATAACAGGATGGACAGGATGCGGGGGAGAACGACGGGGGAGCGCATGCGCTTCGAGGACCTGACCGCGAAGATCATCGGGGGTGCCTACCGCGTGCACAACCGCATGGGGTTTGGGTTCTTGGAGTCCGTTTATGAAAAGTGCCTGATGATCCAGCTCCGGCGCGGTGGGTTGAACGTCGAGGCCCACCCGCCGATCGCGATACAGTACGAGGGTGAGCCCGTGGGCGAGTTCTTTCCTGACCTTCTCGTCGAAAGAGAGGTCGTCGTCGAGCTCAAGGCGGCACGACGCCTTGCCCCGGCCCATGAGGCGCAACTGGTCCACTATCTAGTCGCGATGGGAAAGGAGATCGGCCTGCTGATCAACTTCGGAGAGCGTCGCGTCGAGGTGAAGCGCAAGCATCGAGATCCGCCCAGGCCCGATGAAGACCAGCCCTGATCCTGTCCATCCTGTCATCCTGTCCCGCGGGTCCCCATTGGTCCTCGTCGTGGGAGCCGGCATTGCGGGCATCCAGGCGGCTCTCGACCTCGCGGAGGCGGGGGTGGAGGTGACGCTGGTGGAGCGGGGGGACTCCATCGGGGGGCGCATGGCCCAGCTCGACAAGACCTTCCCGACGCTGGACTGCTCCTCCTGCACGCTGACGCCCCGCACCGCCGAGGCCGGGAGCCACCCCCGCATCCGGCTCCTCACCCGCTCCGAGGTGGTGGACCTGCGGCCCGAGGCGGCGGGGTTTTTCGCCCAGGTTCGGGTTCGCCCGCGGTACGTGGATCCCGAGGCCTGCGTGGCCTGCGGGAAGTGCGCCCAGGCGTGCCGGCTGCGGGGACGGGTCCCCCGGGAGTTCGACCTGGGGCTCGCCCGGGGCAGCGCCATCGGGGTTCCCTTTCCCCAGGCGGTGCCCTCGGCCTACGCGGTGGACCCGGGCCGCTGCCTCTACCTCACCCGGGGCAAGTGCGGTGACGGACCCAAGTGCGCCGAGGCCTGCGACGTGGGTGCTGTTCACCTGGACGAGGTGGAGGAGGTGGAGGAAGTGCGGGTTGGCGCCGTGGTCGTCGCGGCCGGGTGGAGCCCCTATCGGCCGGACGACCCCGACACGGGGCGCCCGGAGCTCGGCTTCGGCCGCTACCCCCAGGTGCTGACGAATCTCCAGTTCGAGCGGCTGTGCTCCGCCTCGGGCCCCACGGGCGGGAAGCTCCGCGTCCCCGGCCCCGACGGCGAAGGAGGCGACGAGCCCCGCCGGGTCGTCTTCCTCCAGTGCGTGGGCTCCCGCGACGCCACCACGGGCGCCGCCTACTGCTCCCGGGTGTGCTGCATGGCGAGCCTCAAGCAGGCGGTGCTGGCCCGGGAGAAGCTCCCGGACGCCGAGGTCGCGGTGCTCTACATGGACCTGCGGGCCTTCGGGAAGGGCTACGAGGAGTTCCAGGAGCGGGCCCAGCGGCTGGGCGTGGTGCTCCGGCGGGGGAACCCCTCGGAGGTGTACCGGAAGGGAGCCGGCCTGGCGGTGCGCTTCGAGGACACGCTGCTCGGCCGGGCCGAAGAGCTCCCGGCAGACCTCGTGGTGCTGGCGGCGGGGCTGCGCCCCCCCGAGGGCCTGCCGGAGCTCGCCGGGGTGCTGGGCCTCGGCCTGGGGGACGACGGCTTCCTCGCCTGCCCGGACCCCCGGGACCCGGTGCTCTCCCCCCGGGAGGGCATCTACCTCGCCGGGGCGTGCCGCGGCCCCCTCGACATCCCCGACGCCGTGGCCTCTGGCTCGGCCGCCGCGGCCG
>JBFLZB010000062.1 GCA_040756475.1 Thermodesulfobacteriota bacterium | reverse complement strand
CCACCGGCCGACCCCGCTGGAGCGCGGCGCTGCGCCCGAAGTCGCCCCGCGCCACCCCGGCGAGCCACGCCCCATACTCGGCGGTCCAGGACCGGGGGAGGGGTTGGACGGGCGCGCCCCTTCCTTCGGCGGTGACCACCAGGGCGGAAGGGCGCACCCCTTCCCCCGGCGCCGCCCGTGCCACGGCAAACAGGAGCAGGCTCGCCCCCAGGAGCACCAGGAGCGCCCCCCCCAGGTGGCGCGCGACCCACGCGAGCAGCCGCGGCGTGGGGAGCAGTCTCACCTCTCCTTCCAGGAGCTCACGTAGCTGAAGAAGTAGAAGGGGTGGAGCCGCACGTTCTCGATCCGGCTCGAGACCGCCGCGTAGCGGTGCAGGCTCCAGAGGAACACGTACGGCACGTCCTCGTGGAGGAGCCGGTGCAGCTCGCCGTAGACCGTGCGCAGGGCTTCGGAGCTCGCCGCGGTGCGGCTGCCTTCGAGCAGCCGATCGGCCTCGGCGTTGGCGTAGGCCCCCAGGTTGTTGCGCCCGGGCCCGGCCTCGGTGGAGTGGAACAGGGAGTAGACGTTGACCGAGTTGTCGAAGGTCCACTCGGCGAGCACGAGATCGAAGGCGTGGTCGTCGAAGACGGTCTTTCTCCAGGCCATGGGTTCCAGGAAGCGCACATCCACCCGCATGCCGAGGTTCTTGAGCTGCTGCTGCACGTCGAGCACCACGGCCTTTTGCGCCTCGTCCTGTGCCAGGGAGACGAGCCGGAAGACCAGGGGGGTGCCCCGTACCTCCCGCACCCCGTCGCCGTCGGTGTCGACGATGCCCGCCTCGTCCAGGCGGGCCATCGCGGCCGACGGCTCGTGGGGCCAGGGCTTCACGTCGAAGTTGTACGCCCAGGAGGCAGGGGGGAAGGGCCCCGAGACGACCGTTCCCCGGTTCCCGTAGTGGGCCTTGAGCATCTCCGGCCGGTCCAGGCCCGCCACCAGGGCCCGCCGCACCTCGAGCTCGCGCAGGGCGGGGTTGCGGAAGTTGAGCCCCAGGAAGCTGTAGGAGAGGGTGCTGTAGGGGTAGAGGCGCACCCCGCTCAGCTCCTCGAGGGCGGGGATGTCCCGCGGGCGCACCTGGGGGAGCAGATCCACGGCCCCGTAGCGCACCAGCTCGTTGCGGATGTTGTCGTCGGGCACCACCGTCACCTCTGCCCGGGCGATGCCCGGCTCACCCAGGCGGTGGTAGGTGGGGTTGGACGCGAAACGCACTTCGCCGGAGGGCGCCCACTCCTGGAACCGGAAGGGCCCCGTGCCCACGGCCTCCCGCAGGGCGCCGGCGTCCACGTACCCCTGGGGAAAGAGGTGGGCGGGGAGGACCTTGAAGTCGAAGTGGAGCAGGGGATTGAGGACCTTGCGGCGGAACTGGAACCGCACCGAGTAGTCGCCCACGGGCTCGGCCCGGGTGAACGCCTGGAACTGGGAGCGCAGGGCCGTGGGGGTGCGGGGGTCGAGGCCGGCCTGGACGGTGAAGACCACGTCCCGGGACGTGAAGGGCTTGCCGTCGTGCCACAGGACTGCGCGCTTGAGGCGAAACGTGACCGACATCCCGTCGGGAGAAACCTCCCAGGACTCGGCGAGCAGGGGCTTGACCTCCCCTGCTTCGGGGGGCGAGACGAGCCCTTCGTACAAGAGCTCCACGGCCCGGAGGCTGGGCATGTCCCGAACCAGGAAGGGGTTCAGGGTCGAAGGCCCCGTCGACTCCGCGTACCGGAGGCCCGCAAGGGCAGGCGGCACGGCCAGGGCGGCACAGCAGAGCATCCAGAAGACTCGGCGCATCGACGGGTTCCTTTCCTGCTGCAGCAGCGGCGACCGCGCCGGCCCGGGCCGGCGCTTCCTCCCTGGGGCGCGCCGCGGGCCGACCCTCCAGGGCCCGTCAGCGGGGGGGTGCCTCTCCTCCGGTTCGGGAGGCGTAGAGCCGCTTCAGGCTCTCGTAGGCCGCCCGGGCCTCGGGATACTCCCCGGCCAGGGAGAAGAGAATCGCCACGGCCGGCGCGTACTCTCCCGCGGCCGCGTACTCCCGGGCGAGCTCCGCCAGGTATCCCGGCGGATTGACGAAACCGGGCCGGTGCCCCGAGGCCTTCAGGTGGGCCCCTTCCAGGAGGTCCGCCGCCCGGCGCCGATCCCCCTGGGCCCGGGCGACCCGCGCCCCCAGGCGGCTCACGGCCGCCACCCGGACCGCGTAGAGGGCGGGGGGGAGGAGCGCACCGTCCGCTTCCTGGAGCTGCCCCTGGGCCGCGGCGACGGCTGTCAGGGCTTCGGCGGCCGCGGCCGCCGGAGATGCCAGGGGCTGCGCCGCTCCCGCCTCGGCCTGTTCCGCCGCGAGCCGGGCCAGGACCAGCGGGCCCGGCTCCCCGTCGGCCAGCACACCGCGCCACAGGGCCAGGCCCTCGTCCCGTTCCCCGGCGCGGTAGCGGGCGGCGCCTTCGGCCACCCGGGCCAGGCGTCCGGCCTCCTCCCGGCCATGGATGGGCGAGAACAGCCACCCGGCTGCCTCCCCGGGCCCGGCGGGCTCGGAGGGGCCGGGCGCGCCGGCAGCGCCCTCGGCGGCCCGCCGAAAGTCCTCGGCAGCGGCGCCCCAGCGCCCCTGGTGGTCCCAAGCCTCGGCTCTCCAGTACGCGGCCTCCGAGCTCGCCGACCCGGCGGCCTCCCCCGCGGCGAGCATCGCGCACGCACGGCGAAGGAGGGGATAGAAGAAGACCGCAGGAGCCCCGTCCCCCACCCCGCGGAGAGCCTCGAGGGCGGCCGGGGCATCCCCTGCCCCCAGGGCGACAACGGCGGTCCCGTACGCCCCCCCGGGGTCCTTCGGGCAGGGCAGCCCCCAGAAGAAACACCCGGCGTGGGCCAGGGCCTCCTCTTCCCCGGCGGCGGGGGGAGGAACCTGCGCCCAGAGCCGCCTTGCCCCATCTGCATCCCCGTCGAGGGCCGCGAGCGCGGCCCGCCCCAGGGCCCGGGCCGCCCCCCCGGCTTCGGGAGGAGTGGGGGGCCCGAAGGCCGACCGGGCGGTCTCCAGGTCCCCGAGCCGCAGGGCTACCAGGCCCCGGGCCGCCCGGGCCGTCGGCCCCGCCTCCGGACCCAGGCCGTCCAGGTACGCCGCTTCCGCGTCCAGGACGAGGCCGTCCAGGGCGGCATGGAGCGCGGCGCGCTCTACCCAGGCCCGGGCCGCCCCCGCCCGGTCGGCCGGCGTCTGCGAGGCGCCGAACGCCTCGGCGGCGCGGCCGAGCTCCATGTCCCGGAGGAGCCCCCACCCGGGCTGTCCCGCCAGAAGGGCCGCAAGCTCCGGATCCCGGCGGCCGAAGCGCCCCATCCAGCCGTCCTGGGCCCGCTGCGCCTCGAGACGGGCCCCGGCGGAGCCCTCCGCCGCCGGACCCGGCGGCGGGCTCCCCCGGCACCCCGCCAGGGCGAGGAGCACCAGGAGGGGCGGAAGGCTAACCGCCCAGCTTCTTCGCAAGGAAATCCAGCGTCCTGCGGTGCCGGCGGGCCTGCTCGACCCAGTTTCGCTCCAGGGCCTGGGGAGCTAGGTCGAGCCGGGCGAAGAAGACCTCCCACGCCTGGGTGCCCTTCTTGACGTACTTGCGGTCCCCCGTGAGGTTGAAGAGGATCTCGCTCGCCATCCCGGAGAAGTAGTGGGCCTTGAGAATGAGGGCATCGCGCTGGTCCGCGGGGAAGAGATCCACGGACTGCACCGCCCGGTCCAGGGCCTCCAGGGCCCGATCCAGGAGCGGCGCGGCTTCCCGGTCGGGAGCGTCCCGGGCGGCCAGCAGGGCCCAGTAGCCGAAGGCCGTGTTGAGCACGGGGTTGGCTCGGTGCTCGGGGCGGCCCAGCAGGGTGTCGAGCTCCCGGGGGATCTCCGCGACCCGGCCCAGGTCGCGCAGCACCTCCACGGCGATCAGACGGGCCTCCCCGTAGCTGGGATGGTCGGGGGCCACCCGGTTCAGGAAACCCAGGGCCTCCTCGCGCTGGCCGCGCTCCACGAGCGCCAGGGCCTGGGTGAAGTTCGGGTCCACGGGGGGCAGCCGCAACGGGCTTTCCCGATAGTCCACCTCGTCCTCGGTGAAGCTCACCGTGACCTGGAGGGGTTGGTACCCGGGCAGCGTGACCGGGTCGGCCTCCAGCCGCAGGCGGTGGGCCCCCTTGGCGGCCCGGAACCCGATGCCGTCGGCCCCCGCCACCCCCATGTCCTGGTCGTCGAGCCGCACCCGGGCCCCAGGGGGGTCGGTGAAGAGCCGCACCCAGCTGTAATCGCGCTCCGGCAGCAGGGCGGCGAGCACCGTGGTGGTCTCCGCGGATCGGACCAGCACGTCGGCCTTTTCCCAGGGGCGGTGCCCCTGACGCTGCACCCGGACGGTGTAGGTGCCGGGGGCGATGTCGCCGACGCGCAGGGGCTCCCAGGCCTTGCCCACCTCCTTGCCGTTCAGGAGCACCTCGGCCCCGGCAGGGGTGGCGATCACCAGCAGCGCCCCTTCCCGAGGCGCCAGGCTCACCCGCACTTCGTGCCGGCCCTCGGGTTCCACGGTGACCGACTCCTGGGCGTCCTTGAACCCTGCCTTGGAGAGGTTCACGGTGTGGCGACCCGCGTCGAGGGGGATCTCCAGGGGGCTCAGGCCGGCCCTGCGGCCATCCACGTCCACGCGGGCGTCGGGGGGATCGGTGATTACGGCCACGAGCCCCATCCCGAGGCCCTTGCCCGCCTCCAGGTCGACGAAGATCCGTCCCCCCTGCCCCTCGATGGTCTGGCGGTACGCGCCGAAACCGGTCAGGTAGAGAATGATCTCGTGGCTGCCGGGCGCGAGGTCCCGAACGTAGAGGGGGGTGACCCCCCGCTCCTCCCCGTTCACGAACACCCGGGCCCCCACGGGCCGCGACTGGATGGAGAGCAGCCGCAAGTCCTCCGTGGGGGGCTCGAAGGTGGCCGGGGTGGAGAGGACCTCTTCCTCGGCGCTCTCGGCACTCTCGGGGGCCTGGGCGCGCCCGGGAAGGGGAAGCGCCAGGGTACCCAGGAGGACCCCGCCGGCCGTCAGAACCGCTGCCGCGGCTCTCCAGGTACCGCGAAGGGGGGGGCGGGCCCACGGTGCTGTGCGCATGATCTGGTTCCTCGGGGGTAGGGTCATGGGTTGAGCTTGGGCCCGGCCCCCTGGGGGGCGGCCAGGGCCGTGGGGCCCATCTCCAGGTAGGACCGCAGGGTGAGCCCCAGGGCGGGAATCTCCTCCTCCCGGGCGTCCTGCCGGAGCAGGCGCACCGCCGGGACGGAGTTTTCCGCGTAGCTCTCGGCTGAGATCGTCACCCGGTCCACCCCGTACCCCTTTCGGTAGGCGTACACCTCGAACTCCCCGCCGAAGAGCGGCTCGTCGCCGGCCAGGGCTGCGCCGGTGGCGTCCACCCGCTTGCGGCGGGAGATGCGAAACATCCCCTCTGCGTCGGTGAGCACCTCCATGGAGTAGGGCGCCGTCCAGACCTCGGCCCCGGGCAGGGGCGCTCCCCGTTCGTCGAGCACCTGGCCCGCGAGCACCGTGGGGGTGATCCGCACCGGGAGCTCCGCCGCCGCCTCCTGGAAGGACCCGGCGGACAGCTCAACCGTCACCTCCTGGGACAGCTGGAACTTGGCGTCCCGGACCCGCAGCCGCAGGGCCACGGCCTCGTCGAGCTTCGGAATCCCCTCGATCCGGAAGCGCCCCCGCTCGTCGGTGCGGGCCACGACGAACCGGTCGAGCAGCACGAAGACCTGCCCCAGGGGGATTTCGCGCCCCACGCCCTCGGCGAGCGTGATCCGCCCCTCCACCACCGAGCCCGGAAAGGTGGGGTACCCCTGCTTCATCGCCAGCCGGAAGAGCTCCCGCCCCACCCGCGACCGGTACTCGCTCCTCGGGAAGAACTCGAGAAACTCCAGGTAGGACTCCGCCCGGTGCTCCTGCACCACCCGGGCGGCGGCTTCGGTCTCGGACTCCCGGGCGAGCTGGTCCCCCGGGGACGCTCCGATGCCTCCCTGGGGCTGCAACAGGAAGACCCCCTTGTCGAGGGCCGCCAGGACCACCGCAACGCCCCGGCGGCGCATCCCCCCATCGAAGACGACCAGCCGCTCCCGCTCCTGGGCGCCACCCGGCACTTCCGCCACCACCTGCGCGCCGCGGGCAAAGATGACCGAACCCACGAAGAACGCCTCATCCGACGGCCGCCCGGCGGGCGCGGCAGCGCCGGCCGGGGTTTCCTCGAGCAGCGGCTGGCGAACCCGGATCGCCGCCGGCGAGGGAGCCGCCAGACACACGATCAGGGCTGCGCCGGCTGCCAGCGAGAGGCAGGTGGAAAGACTTCTCATGTTCGGTGTACCTCCCCGTGCAGCGGGCCCTGGTTCGGGTGGGCTGCTATTTAGCACAAACCGTGCCTGTCCAAAAGCGCAATTGCGGCCGCCAATCCGGGCCTCGTGGGCCGTTTGGATGCGCCAAATGCCGCAGGCGGGGCCCCAACTGCGCACCCTGCCCCGGTTCGGCACGGGGCCTGGATGTGGCACCCCGGCTTGCTGCACCCCACCCGGCAGTGGTACGGTTCTTGCCCTCGCCGTATGGCCGGAACCCCGCTCGCAGGCGGTGCCGCCGGGGACGGCAGCGGCAGCTTGCGCTTGCCGAGACGTCTCTCTTTTCCCGATCAGCGCCCCGGGGCTCCAGCCGGGGTTATGGAACCCATGACCCTTCGCCGTCTCGTGCTCGCCTGCCTGCTCCTGTGCGCTCCGGGCGCCGCCTCGGCCGCCGAGCCGGTGCGCATCCTTTCCCCCCTTCCCCGGACCCTCACGTCCATCGACGCCGTCACGATCCTGGGTACCGCCCGCCGGGGCACCCAGGTGGCCTGGTCCCTGGAGCGCCAGGGGAAGCACGAGGGGGACCGGGTGCGAGCGGACTGGGGCGACCTCTTCGAGATCTTCCTCCTGCTGGACCCGGGGCTGAACCGGGTCCGGGTGGGGGACCAGGCCCTGGAGCTCTTCTACAACCCGGGGAACCTCCAGCCTCCCGCCGGATTCGTCTCCCTGGTCACCCACGCCAGGGACTTCTCCCGCTGCGACGACTGCCACGAGCCCCTCACCATGAAACTTCGGGAAGGCGGCTACCCGGGGGTGTGCCTGGCGTGCCACGTGGTGGAGTCCCACAACCCCGCCGACACCCGCCCTCCCCAGCAGGACGCCCACTTCCGCACGGCCATCTCCAACTGCGGCACCTGCCACGACGCCCACGTCTCCGCCGGCCCCAAGCTCCTCAAGGGCGACGCCAACGCCGTGTGCGGCGCCTGCCACAAGCCCCAACTGCCGGCCCCGGGGGCCCACCCCGCGTACGAGGAAGGCGGCTGCATCGCCTGTCACGACGCCCACTACTCGGGATACCCCAAGGCTCTGGCGGAACCCCTCCCGGCAGTGTGCCAACGATGCCACTCCCAGGGCACCGAAGGGGGCAAGCCCCACCCGCCCCTGGCCGGCAAGCGCTCCTGCGCCCTGTGCCACGAGCCCCACGGCGCCGGGGGCTCCCTCCTGCGTCCAGGACCCGAGGCCTCGTGCCGGTCGTGCCACGAGGCGGTGCTGGAACGGGGTCACCGGGGCGAGCTCGGGGCGTGCGAAGGGTGCCACGATCCTCACCGGCCCCTGACCACCGCCCTGGCGAAGAAGGGACTGGACACGCAGTGCCGGACCTGCCACGAGGGAGTCGGAAAGGGGCGCAAGGTCCACGCAGCCCTGGACCGGGGCTGCCAGGGCTGCCACTCGCCCCACCGAGACGAGGATCGGGCCCTGGCCCGGGCCGCGTGCGGCCGGTGCCACGACGCACGGCCGGGCTCTCCCCTGGCGAGCCTCCACGGCAACCTCGAGCTTCCGGCGGGCTCCTGTGGGGCGTGCCACCCGCCCCACTCCTCGGAGCAGGAGAAGCTGGTCCGGGGCCCCCTCCACATGCCCCTGGGCCAAGGAAAGTGCTCCGTCTGCCACGGGGGGGGCGCCGAGCGCAGCGTCGTCGTGGCCGACCAGGGGTCGCGCTGCCGGATGTGCCACCCCTTCGAGCGGGAGCTGGCTGCCCAGGGGGCCCGGCCCCACGCTCCCGTGGCCCAAGGCAAGTGCTCCGCGTGCCACGACCCCCACATCGCGTCGCGGCCGGCCATGTTGCGAGGCGCCGAAGCGGCGGTGTGCCGCGCCTGCCACCCCGTGGCCGATGCAGCGGGCGGCAGGGGCCTCCATGAGCCCGCCCGGGAGTGCACCACCTGCCACGCGGCCCACGGCGGCCGCCAGGCGAAATTCCTGGAGGAGCCCCCGCCGGGGCATTGCCTCGCCTGCCACGACGACCCCACCCCGCCGGAGAACCCCCACCCGGCCCTGGACGAGGGGTGTCTGGCGTGCCACGACCCCCACGCCGGGTTCCTGCCGGGCCTCCTGGCGGGGGAAACCCCTTACGCGGCGTGTCTCGCCTGCCACTCGGTTCCCGACCTCTCCCGCGGGCGGACCCTCCACACCGCCGCCGAGCGCTGCGGCGCCTGCCACGCTCCCCACGGGGGCGCGGGCCCCAAGTACCTCCGGGAGGGCGCTGCCGGCCAGGGGTGCGCCCGGTGCCACGACGTGCCCGGTGCGGGCCGGGGCACGGCGCACGCCGCCCTGGACGACGGGTGCGGCGCCTGCCACGACCCCCACGCCGGGTTCGGGAAGGCCTCCCTGCTCGAGCCCGTGCGGGAGCTCTGCCTGGGCTGCCACGACGACCCGGGGGCCGGCAAGGCGGTGCCCCACCGTCCGGGCGAGCGGGCCTGCGCGGCGTGCCACGAGCCCCACGCCTCGCCCCGGAAGCACCTCCTGCGGGCGGGGGGCGAGGCCCTGTGCCGGTCGTGCCACGACTTCCGGGAGAGCGAGCCGGGCCGGCGCCTCCACGCCGCGGCCCAGACGTGCAGCCCGTGCCACGAGCACGCGCCCCACGGCGGGGCCAGACCCAAGTTGCTCCGGTCGCCCCCTCCCGGCCTGTGCCTGGAGTGCCACGAGGACCCCGCGAAGGCCGCTGGGGGAGCCGTCCATCCGGCGCTCGACGAGGGCTGCCTCGCCTGCCACGATCCCCATGCGGGGTTCGGCCCCGGCGTCCTCAAGGGAGTGGGGCCCGTGGCCACCTGCCTGGAGTGCCACAAGGACCCCGCCGCCGGCCGCCGGTTCCTCCACAAGCCCGCCGCCGACCGGTGCTCGGCCTGCCACGAGCCCCACGCGTCGAAAAACCGTGCGTACCTTCGCCGATCGGGCAACGCCCTGTGCACCGGGTGCCACGACCCCGCCACCCACCGCCACTCCCTCAACGCCGAGCGCGGCCGCCGCTTCCCGGGGTCGGCCGACTTCCCCGCAGAGGGGGGGCAGTACCGTTGCGAGGGGTGCCACGACCCCCACGCCTCCAACGAGCGCAAGCTCTACCGGCTCCCGGAGAGGGAACTGTGCGTCGCCTGTCACCGGATCTGATCGCCCCCCCGCCGGAAGGGGCGCCGCGCCGTCCCCCGGGGAAAGGACACCCGCCGTGGCGCACCTGAACCAGGTCCTGGACCGCATCCGGCGCCGCCTGGGGGCGCGGGAGCGCCGCGTCCTCCCCCTCGACGGCTTTCTCCCCGCCGCCGTCGCCGTTCCCCTCATGCCCACGGCCGACGGGCTCTCGGTGCTCCTGACCGTGCGCACCACCCACGTGGAGCAGCACAAGGGGGAGATCTCGTTCCCGGGGGGGCGGATCGACCCGGACGACGCCGACGCCCTCTCGGCAGCGCTGCGCGAACTCTGGGAAGAGGTGGGGGTGCGACCCGAAGACGTGGAGGTGCTGGGCCCCCTGGACGACTTCGTCTCCGTGACCGGCTACCGGGTGACCCCCCACGTGATCTGCCTGCCCCGGGAGGACTACCCCTTCGTGCCCCAACCCCGTGAGGTGGCGGAAATCCTCCTGGTGCCGCTGGACCACCTCCTGGACCGGGCCTACTACCACGCGGTCAAGCCCTCGGGCAGCCCCTATTACATCCACCACTTCAGCTGGGGGCCCTACGTGGTGTGGGGGCTCACGGCGGCGATCTTGAAGCGCCTGCTCGACCTGGCCTTCGCGTTCAGCGAGTCCCCATGACCGGCCTCTCCGCCCGGGTGCTCGCCTCCATGCGCTGCGGCGTGGTCACGGTGGACGCCGCCGGGCGGGTCACCTCGGTCAACGCCCTGGCGGGGGAGTGGCTCGGGGTGTCCCCCCCGGCCGCCCTGGGGCGCGACTGCCGGGAGGCCTTCGCCCACTGCCCGGCCCTGGCGCACCTGCTCCTCGACGCCCTCGGGCGCAAGACCCTGCCCGACCGGGCGGAGCTGGAGCTCTCCTTCGAGGGCTCTCGGCGCACCCTCATCGGCTTCAGCCTGTCGCGCATCGCCGGGGACGGGGGGGAGACCCTGGGGAGCGCCATCTTCTTCAAGGACCTCACGCTGGTCGAGGAGGAGCGGGAGCGCCAGGCCCTTCGCAACCGCCTCACGAGCCTGGGAGAGGTGGCGGCCCAGCTCGCCCACGAGATCCGCAACCGGCTCGGGGGCATCCGGCTCTTTCTCGGGCTCGCCAAGCGCCGGCTCGCCGAGGACCCCGAGGGCCAGGCCTACCTGGAACGGGCCGAGGCAGAGGTGCTGGAGGCCAATGCCAAGATGGGGGAGATCCTCGACTTCGTGCGGCCCCTGCGGCTCGAGCAGGCCCCGGCGCTTGCCGTGGACCTGTGCCGGGAGGCCCTCGAGGCCACCCTGGCACGGTTCCCGGACGCCCGGCCCAGGGTGACCTGGGACGTGGCGCCCGGCCTGCCGCCGGTCCGGGTCGACGCCGGGCGGGTGCGCGACGCCCTGGCGAACCTCTTCGCCAACGCGGTGGAGGCCACGTGCCCGGGAGGAACCCTGCGGATTCGCCTGACCACCGAGGATGCGCCGGTGCTGGTGGCCTCGCCGCTGGACACCGAAGTGCCGGGCCTGCGCGGGTTCGGCGAGAACCGGGGCTCCCGGGTGCGCATCGAGATCGCCGACGACGGCCCCGGCATGGCGCCGGAGGTGCTCCGGCGCATCTTCCACCCCTTCTTCACCACCAAGGAGCACGGCTCGGGACTGGGGGTCCCCTCTGCCCAGAAGATCCTCGACGCCCACGCCGGCTCCCTCGACGCCCACTCGACGCCCGGGGGGGGCGCCACCTTCGTGGTGCGCCTTCCCGCGGCCGGCGCGGAGGAGTGACATGCCCACCATCCTCGTAGCCGAGGACCACGCCGCCCTGCGCGACGCCCTCGCCATCGCCCTGGGAGCCCGGGGGCACCGGGTCGTCACGGCCCCCCGGGGCGACATCGCGATCAAGGCCCTGGAGACCCAGGCCTTCGACCTGGTGGTCACCGATCTCAAACTCCCCGAGGCGAGCGGCCTGGAGGTGCTGGAGGCCGCCCGCGCCACCCAGCCCCGGGCCCCCGTGCTGCTCATGACGGCCCACGGCACCCTGGAGGCCGTGGTGCAGGCCCTGCGTCTGGGCGCCCAGGATTTCATCGAGAAGCCCTTCGACATCGAGGAGATGGAGGCCCGCATCGAGAAGGCCCTGGAGCAGGGCAGCCTGGCGGCCGCGGTCCAGGACCTGCGGGCGACCCTGCTCGCCCCCTACCGCCCCGAGAACATCATCGGGGAGAGCCCGGGCATGCAGCGGGCCCTGGACGTGGTGCGCAAGGTGGCGCCGGTGCGCACGAGCGTGCTCATCACCGGGGAGACCGGCACCGGCAAGGAACTCGTGGCCGGGGCGCTGCACGCCCTGTCGCCCCGGGCGGAGGCCGAGTTCGTGGCGGTCAACTGCGCCGCCATCCCCGACAGCCTCCTGGAGAGCGAGCTCTTCGGCCACGAGCGGGGCGCCTTCACGGGCGCGGCGAAGCGCCGGCTCGGCCGGTTCGAGAGAGCCCACCGGGGGACCCTCTTCCTGGACGAGATCGGCGACATGACGCTCGCCACCCAGGCCAAGATCCTGCGGGTGCTCCAGGACGGCCGCCTGGAGCGGCTGGGAGGAGAGGAGCCCCTGGCGGTGGACGTGCGGGTCGTGGCCGCCACCCACCGGGACCTCGCCGAGGAGGTGCGCGCCGGGCGGTTTCGCGACGACCTCTACTACCGCCTCAACGTGGTGTCGGTCCACCTGCCGCCCCTGCGGGAGCGGGGCGACGACGTGCTGCTCCTGGCCCGGCACTTCGCCGGCCAGCTCTGCGGCGAGCTCAAGCGCCCTCCCCTCCAGTTCGCCGCCGAAGCCCTGGAGGCGCTTCGCCGCCACGGGTGGCCGGGCAACATCCGGGAGCTGCGAAACGCCGTGGAGCGCGCGGTGCTCCTGGCGGAGGGTCCGGCAGTCACCGCAGAGGACCTGCGCCTGGAGCCCTCCCCCCAGGTCTCCCCGACGGGGAGGGCGGAGGACTTCGAGGGGGAGGCCTTCCGATTCCGGTTTCCCCCGGAGGGGATGTCCCTCAAGGACGCCGAGCGCGACCTCATCCTGGCGGCCCTGCGGCGGTGCGGGTGGGTCCAGAAGGACGCCGCCCGCCTCCTCAACATCACCAAGCGCGCCATCCACTACAAGATCGAGCAGCACGGCCTCACCCACCCCGCCTGGGCGAAGAACCGCCCCAGGGGGGAGGCGCTGGAATAGCCTCCTTGCGCCTGCCTTCAGCCCGGCCTCCCCCCAAAGCGTTCCCGGCACACCCGCCGGGCTTCCAGCGCCTGCCGGATCGTCGGCGTGGTGCGCAGCCTGCCCGGCGCCGACGGCAGCGGCCCCGGTTCTTCCCGGAGCACTGCCGGGATACCGTCGGCAAGCAGCCTGGCGATCTCGGGAGCGGCGCGCTCCCGCGTGCGCCGCAGCGTCTCTCCGAGGGTCGGCCCCCAGACGATGGGGCTCCGCCGTTGCCTGACGATCGGACCGGCATCCACGGCGGGAATCACCCGGTGCAGCGTCAGGACGATCGATGAACGCCCGTCCAGGACCTCCCAGAACACGGCAGGCTGGCCCCGGACGAAGGCGGGGTCGCCGAGGTGGACGTTGACGAACGGCACCCCCCCCCCGCCGAGGGTCTCGGGGGAGAGCACGTCGCCCCCGACCATCGCGCACAGGGAGCAGCCCGAGGCTCGAAGGGCGGCGACGGCCTCGGGGGCGTTGCCCGAGGGCACCTCGACCACGGCACGACCCTCCCGCAGCACGGCCACTGCCGAGGCCGGGGGGGCTCCCCCCGCCGCCCGGCTGAGCCACCGGTAGACCAGGTGGTGCAGGAGCTGGGCAGCCGGGGTGGTCCGGTTGACTCCGGCCTGCCGCCCGAGGGTTCGGCCGAGCTCCCGCACCCGGGCCCCGAGCCCCATGGACGGCCGGACCCAGATCGCCAGGGGAACGTCGATCGCGCACGAGGCCGGATTTCGGCCGACATCCCGGAGGAAGGGTTCCACCAGCCGGGGGTTGCTGGTCAGCAGCGCCGCGCGGGCGGTCATCGGGCACCCGGCTTCCCGGGGGCCCCGCAACGTCTGGGACGGTGCCGCTTCACGGCGGACCTCCGCCGGCCGAGGGGACCAGGGGCGCTCGGTTCTTGTACGCCCGCCCCCGCTGGAGCACCCACCAGGGCACTCGGCGCCAGACGCTCAGGTGGCCGTCGAAGACCAGGTCGTACTCGAAGGCCGGCTCGGCTCCCCGAAACCGCTTGAAGTCCCCGTTGCCGCCCCCCCAGTTCAGGATCCGGTTGCCCGCCTTCGCCGCCTCCACGTCCTCGCCGGCTGCCAGCCGGAACAATCCCCGCGACACCGGAGCGCTGCGGTCGTACCCGCACAGGGACCACCCGATCGCCCCGCCGTCCGCCAGGTGGAGGTTGAACGCCTCCAGCGCACCGTCTTCCCCCATCCATCCCGCCGCGCAGAAGATCCCCGACCCCAGGACCAGCTCGAAGAACGCGGCCCGGTAGCGAGGGTTGAGCTCCCCGGCGTGCTTGTCCAGGTAGAGCTGGGCATACAGGTCCCGCATCCTTGCCCCGCGGCCCGCCAGCAGCCCGGGGTCGTCGATCCGACGGTGCCGGTTGGCGCGCGCCAGGGCTTCGTCGGCGTTGCGGGTGCCCCGCACCTTCTTGCGGGCCCTCCCGCCCAGGGAGCGGCCCGGGTCGAGCAGGTAGACGATGCGGCTCTGCACCGCCCGCCCCCCCAGGGCCAGGAGGTCCTGCATGAGCCGGGGGGCGAGGGCGGGCACCACCCCCGAAAAGATCAGGGCGTGGGAGGGGTAGCGCAGGCGCAGGCCTTCGACGAGCTCCCCCAGCCGATCCCGATCCAGCCGCAGGGTGGGGCCCCCGACCAGCAGCCAGTGGTTCACGTACACCGCGCGGTCGATCCGCCCCAACCCCAGGAGGAGCGACAGGGGGAAGAGCACCGCCCGCAGGCGCCCCTGCGACCACCAGGCGGACCGCCGCGCGATCTCGTGGATCGGGTACTCCAGGTAGTGCCCGCGCGGGCTGAAGATGGCCGCCTTGCGGCCCACCCCGTCGCTCACCACCACCGGCACCGTCTGTCCCCCGACGCGCAGGAGTTCCAGGCACAGGCCCGCTGCGCCGTCCAGAAATGCTCCCACGCCCTCCCGGGCGAGGGCTTCCAGGTATGCGCAGGCGTGCGCGGGGGGCGGGGACGGGGGCATGGCTGGGAAGCGATCCCTCGGGCATGGCAGGGCCGACAGGGGCCCGGTCGTGACAGGTGCGGCCGCAGCGGATCGCGCGTCGGAGCCTCCTGCGAGGGGCAATCTGAAGGCGGCGGCAGCGCAATGCAAGTCCAAAGTCCCCTGCGGGATTGTGGTACATTGGCCGCCGGGCCGGGGCAGAGCCGGCCGGCCCCCATCGCAATCGCCCCATCCCTTCGCCCTGGCGGATCCCGGAACGCGGGTCCGGGTGCCTTGGGATGCCAGGATTCCGAGAAAGGAGACACCATGCCTGGAGACCTGCTCAAGGGAGATCTCGTTCGCCACGCCAACCTGGGGCTCGGCCGCGTGGAGGAGACCTCGGGGTTCGGGGAGGGGCAGAGGTGCAAGGTGTGCTTCGTGCGCTCCGGCAAGGAGACGTACTTCGCCAAGGGCGACCTCGCGCCCCTCGCGCCGGCCGAGGTCGCCGCCTACGAGCTCGTCAAGCTCGCGGTGCGGGAGCTCCGGGAGGAGGAGCTGCCCGCGGTGGAGATGGCCGAGCGGTGGGAGGGGGGAGAGCTCGTCCTCAAGCCCGCGGACCCGGGCTTGGCCCCCAAGGCGGTGCCGCTCGAGGCCTTCTTCCACAAGATCGTCCTGATCCGCGACCGGCTGCGGGTGCTGGAGCAGCAGATCAACGCCCACCCCAACCTCACCGACCAGGACCGGGTGGGACTCCAGCAGTACATCACCCGCTGCTACGGCAGCCTCACCACCTTCAACGTGCTCTTCAGGCGGAAGGAGGACCACTTCGTGGGGCAGAAGGGCGAGAAGTGAAGACCTGCTGCACTGCCAGCCCCGCCACGATCAGGGCGAGGCCGGCGAGGGTGGAGGGGAGGATCGCCTCGCCCACGTGGGTGCGCAGGAACACCAGGGAAGTGTTGGCGATCCAGTAGAGGGACCAGAGCACCGTGCTCCCCAGGGCGAGCGCCACGCCGAAGGGATCGGAGAACCGCAGGCCCAGGAGGTCCCCACGGGTGGCGATGACCACCACACCCGCGTAGCTTACGAGCCCCCCCGCCACGTCCGCCCGCCGCATCCTCTGCCCCAGGAGCGGCACCGAGAGCAGCGCCAGGGTGATGGCCCAGGTGTAGTTGAGTGCCTGGGCCTCCTGGGCCGGCAGCCGGTCGTAGGCCTGGAAGAGCACGAGGTAGTAGAGGAACGGGTTGAGGAGACCCAGGAGGAGGGAGCGCAGGTACTGGGCCCGCGTGTAGGTCAGCAGCACCCCCAGGCGCCCCTGGACGGCCAGGATCCCCGCCAGGGCCAGGGCCGAGGCGGCGCTCGCATAGAGGAGGAGTTGCGGCGGGTCCAGGTGGCGCAGCGAGAGCTTGAACGCCGAGGCCACCGTGGACCATAGGAGCACGGTGGCCAGGGCGTAGGCGGTGGCCCGGGCCTGGCGGGTCACCCCTTCTGATTCCTCTTGATCGCCTGGATCACCTCGTCCAGGCGGGAGAGGTAGCGGGAGCGGTCCGCCTTCCCCATGGGCGCCGGCCCCCCGGAAGCCATTCCCATCTGGCGCAGCTGGTCCATCAGGGCGCGGCTCGCCAGGGCGTCGCCGATGGTCTCCTCGGTGAAGTCCTGCCCCCGGGGGGAGAGCACCCACGCCCCCTTCTCCAGGCACCGGGCGGCCAGGGGGATGTCGGCGGTCACCGCGATGTCGTCCTCCCCCACCCTCTCGGCGATCCAGTCGTCCGCCGCGTCGAAGCGCCCCCCCGCCGCCACCGCTCGAATCCGCGGGTCGTTGGGCACCCCCAGGGGGCGCGAAGCCACCACGTACACCGCGAGCCCGTAGCGCTGGGCCACCCGGTAGGTCTCGTCCTTCACGGGACACCCGTCGGCATCCAGGTAGATCTCGAGCACGGTCTCCTCTCCCCTGTAAGTCGAAATCGAAATCGAAATCGGGGTCGGGATCGGGGTCGATTTCGATTTCGATCGCGAGTTGGAGCTATCCCCGCCCGCCCCCCATCCCACGCCCTATCCTGCCCATCCTGTCATCCTGTCCCAGGTCCCCCCTCACGGCGCCGCCATCTCCTTGCGCAGGCCCAGGGCGTCGATCTCCTCGTCCAGGCTCTCCCAGCCGAGCTTGCGGAAGATCCAGCGGCGGGTCTTCGCGTAGCTCAGGTAGAGGGTGGGCACCACCCCCAGGGTCAGCACCGTGGAGAGGGCCAGGCCGAAGATGATGGCCACCGCCATGGACTGCCACCACTGGGACGACTCGGTGTTGTACTGGTAGGTGAGGTTCCAGAAGTCGATGTTGAGCTTGAGCGCCATGGGCAGGAGCCCGAGGATCGTGGTGATGGCGGTGAGCAGCACGGGCCGCAGGCGGATCATGCCCGCCGTCACCACGGCCTCCCGGGCGCTCTTGCCCTGGGACTGGAGCTGGCGGATGGCGTCGAGGAGGATGATGGCGTTGTTCACCACCACCCCGGCAAGCGAGATGACCCCGATGCCGCTCATGATGATGCCGAACGGCATGCCAAAGACCAGGAGCCCCGTGAAGACCCCGATGAAGGACAGGAGCACCGAGCACAGGATGATCCCCGGCACGAGCAGCGAGTTGAACTGCACCACGAGCACCATGGCGATGAGGAAGAGCGCGATGAGGAAGGCCTGCTGGAGGAACTCGGTGGACTCCTGCTCCTCCTCCGCCGCCCCCCCGAACCGGTAGGTCATGCCCGGCGGGAAGGGGTAGGCGCGCACCTTCTCCTGAAAGGCCGCGCGCACGTCGGCGTCGGCCCGCACCCAGGGCTGCACCTCGGCCCCGGCGTTGAGCACCCGCTTGCGGTCCAGGTGGCGGATGGTCACCGGCCCGGGGACGAGCTCCGCCCGGGCCACCGAGGCGATGGGCACCGCCCCCCCGAGCTCCGTGGGGATCGCCACGTTCTCGAGCCGGCGGGTGTCGAGCCGGAACCGCTCGGGCAGCCGCACCAGGATGTCCTGCTCGTCGTCGCCGTGGCCCACCGTGCCGGTGCGCAGGCCCCCCACCGCCATCTGGAGGGCGGCCCCCACCCCGGGCTGGAAGAGGCCGAGCATCCCCGCCCGGTCCCGGTCCACGCTCCACTCCAGGGTGGGCTGGGCGGTCACGGCGTCGTCGGTGGGCTTGGCCACCCCCTCGGTCTCGGCCATGAGGGCCTTCATGTCCTGGATGACCGCGGTCATGCGGTTGAGGTCTTCCCCGAACACGTCCACCGAGACCGCCTTGCCCGTGGGGGGCCCCTCCTGGGGCTTCACCACGTCGAACTCGGCCCCGTACAGGGGGTGGGTCACCCGCCGGCCCTCCCGGTCCAGGCCGTCGATCCGGTCGCGAATTTCCGCCAGGGAGAGGTTCGTGCTCTCGGTGCGGTAGTCCCGGTCCACGAACTCGATGCGAATCTTGATGGGCCCCAGGCCCTCCTCCCCGAAGCCGCCGCCCCCCTCCTCCAGGCCCACGGTCACCGTGGCGTGCTTGAGGTTCGCCACGGGTCGGTCGTAGCCGCTCCCCGGCCGGCCGAAGATCCGGTCCTCCAGGCTGCGGCTCAGCCGGTCCGACTCCTCCAGCGCGACCCCGTCGGGGGGCTTGATGCTCCCGATGACGAAGTTCGGGTCCAGGGTGGGAAAGAACTCCGTGCCCCGCCCGAACTCCCCATAGAGGGTGAAGACGAACACCAACACCGCGAAGGCGGTGCTGAGCGTCCAGCCCGGACGGTCCAGGAGGAAGTCGAGCATCCTCCCGTACCACACTGCCAGCGGGTAGGTGGGCCGGCGCGACTCGGGGTCGATGGTGGCCTCGGCGCCTGCGGGGCGCTTGAGGAAGAGGGCCGCCAGGGTGGGGTTGATGACGAGCGCCACAAACAGCGAGCTCGTGAGCACGATGATCACGGTCTTGGGCAGGTAGCCCATGAACTCTCCCATGATCCCGGGCCAGAAGACCATGGGGAGGAAGGCGCCCACCGTGGTGGCGGTGGAGGCGATCACCGGCCAGGCCACCTCGGCGGTGCCGTCCAGCGCCGCCCGGGCCCGGCTCGACCCCATGCACAGGTGCCGGTAGATGTTCTCCACGATCACGATCGCGTTGTCCACCAGCATCCCCAGCGCAAGGATGAGGGAGTAGAGCACGATCATGTTGAGCGTGATGCCCAGTACGTGGAGCGTCAGCACCGACAGCAGCATGGAGAACGGGATGGCCCAGGCCACCAGCACCGCGTTTCGGGCCCCCAGCCCAACCAGGATGACCAGGAGCACCAGGAGCAGCGACGTGCCGATGCCGTTCTCCAGGTCGGAGAGCATCATCTTCACGTCCTTGGACATGTCGAGCCCGGTCACCACCTCCACGTCCTGGGGCAGGGGGAAGCGGGCGAGCACGTCGCGCACCGCCTCGGTCATGTCGAGGATGTTGGCCCCGCTCTTCTTCATGATCTCGAGGCTCACCGATTTCCTGGGCTCCACGTGGGCGTCCCGGGAGGTCTCCCCGTCGGCGGCGGTGAAATCGTAGAACCGCGCCCGGGACGTCTCGTCGGCGAAGCTCTGGCGCACCAGGGCCACGTCGCGCATGTGGACGGGGGTGCCGCCCGGGCTTCGTCCCAGCACCAGGTTGAAGATCTCGGCGGGGTTTTGGAACTCCCCCGGCAGGCGCATCACGATGCGGGTGGCGGCCCCCTCGGCTACACCGGCGGAGACATTGCGGTTGGTGCCGGTGAGCACCCCCTGGACCTGGGCCAGGGTGAGGCGGTAGTGGCGCAGGCGCTCCGGGTCCACCTCCACCAGGATCTGGCGGTCGCGGCCCCCCCGCACCTTCACGTCGAGCACCGAGGCGATGCGCTTGAGCTCGTTCTCGATCTCCTCGGCCAGGTCCTTGAGCTCCGAGAGCGCCACGTGGTCCGGGGCCACGAGGTTGAGCACCATCACCGGCACGTCTCCGGCGAAGGAGAACTCCTTCACGATGGGCTCGTCGGCCTCCCCGGGCAGATCGGCCTTGGCCTTGTCCACCGCGTCGCGCACCCGCCCCAGGGCGGTCTCGATCTTCACCCCGAGCTCGAACTCCAGGGTGATGGTGGAGGCCCCCTCGGCGCTCACGCTGCGCATCTCCTTGAGGCCCTCCACCCCGTCGAGCTCGGTCTCCAGGGGGATGGTGAGCGCGATCTCCACGTCCTCGGGGTTGGCCCCCTCCAGCACCGTGGTCACGGTCACCACGGGGATCTCCACGTCGGGGAAGTTCTCCCGGGGCATGCTCCGGTAGGCCAGCGACCCGAAGAGCGCGATTCCCACGCACAGCACCAGCACCGCCATGAAGTGGCGGATGGAGAACCGGGTGAGGGTCACGGCCCCGCCTCTCGGGCCGCGGGCGCGGCACCCGCCGCGCGGAAGACCCCGTCCTCCACCACCACGTTCACCTCGGTGCCCGACACCAGCCCCTTCCACCCCGACACCACCAGGCGCTCCCCGCCCGTCAGCCCCGCGAGCAGGTGCACCGCGTCCTCCCGGATGGAGCCGGGCACCACGTCCCGGGCTTCGGCGAAGGTGCGCCCCTCCTCCTGCCGCAGCACGAAGACCCGGGGTCCGGCGTCGGTGACCTGCACGGCGGCCAGGGGCACCACCACCGCGCCGGGGAAGGCCAGGTACTCGATCTCCGCCCGCACCAGCGTGCCGTGGCGCAGCGCCCGCCCGGGGTTGGGCACCGAGAGCTCCACCGCGAAGGTGTTGCTGTCGGGGTCCGCAGCCTGGGCGATGCGCGCGATCTCTGCCGGCGCCTCCATCCCCCTGCCCTCCCCTCCGGTGAGCTGGGGCAGCCCCGGCACCACCACCCGGGTGCGCACCTCCTGGGAGGCCCCGGCGCGGTTGCGCTCCACGAACTCCCGGGCCGCGGGGTTCTTCACGTCGAGGAAGGCCACGAACCGGTCGGGCACGTGCACCACGGCCCGGAGCCGCTCCAGGTCGTAGAGCATCGCCAGGGGCCGGCCCGACTCCACCGTCTCACCGGGCTCGGCCAGGTGCTTCTCCAGCATCCCAGAGATGGGGGCCAGGAGGCGCGTCTTGTCCCGCTGCACCTCCAGGCTCGCCGCCGCTGCCGCCAGCTCCTCCACGCCGGACCGGGCCAGGGCCAGGCGGGCCTTCGCCTCCTCCAAGCCCACCTCCGCCGCCTGCACCCCCAGGGCCGCGGCGGCCACGGCCTCCTGCGCCTGCTCCGCTCCCACCTCGGCCTGGGTCAGGGCGTTGCGGGCCACGTCGAGCCGGGCCCGGTCGAGCACCTGCTGTGCCACCAGATTCTCGGCCCGGGCAGCCTCGGTCCGGGCCAGATCGCGCGCGGCCCGAGCCCCCCGCAGGGCGAGCTCCCTCACCTGGGCTTCCTTCTTGGCGTGCTCGACGGCGACCCCGGCGGCTTCGAGGCCGAGCCGGGCCTGCTCCACCGCCTTCTCGGCCGAGCTCCGGCGCGCCCGGACCTCGGCCAGGCCTGCGTCGAGGGCCTCGGTATCGAGCTCGGCCACCACCTGGCCCGCCGCCAACTCTGCGCCCTCGGGCACGCGCCACCGGGCCAGCCGCCCGGCAAACTCAGGGCTCACGGCGGCGACCCGGTCCGCCTCCAGGCGGGCCGAGAGGATCAGGGCTTCCCGGTAGAGGGCGGGCTCCACCGTGCGCACCTCCACGTTGGCGAGGCGCTGCTGGATCTCCGGGGGAGGAGGGGTCTCCCGGGTGATCCCGTACACCGCGACTCCAGCCGTGAGGCCCACCAGGACGAGCGTGGCGAGCCACGGCAGGAGCGTGCGGCGGCGGGTCGCCGGCGGCGTGGGAGGACGGGTGCTTGCGGGAGTCGAGGTCATGGAAACGCCCGGGGCGGAGCCGTAGGAAGCGGCTCCGTGAAGGAGAACACAAGTGGGGAAGAGTACTCCACCGAGAAGAAGGGGGGCAAGTCGTCTGCCGCGGCTTGTCGGGGGGCGCCCCGCGGCCCCGGGCGGGCCGGAGGCGGCGCATCTAGATCGCCATCGGGGATCGGGGGTCGATTTCGATACCGATACCGATACCGAATTCGATGGCGAGGGGGGATCGTTCAGGGCGCGGGCGCCTGCCGGCGCAGGCGCTCCAGGGTCTCCGCGTAGGGCGGGCGAGCCACGCCTGCCTCGGTGACGATGGCCGCCACCAGGGCGGCGGGGGTGACGTCGAAGGCCGGGTTCCACACGGCCACGCCCTCTGGGGCCACTCGGGTCCCCCCCCAGTGGGTCACCTCGCGCTCGGAGCGCTCCTCGATGGGGATCTCCTCCCCGCTCGCCAGGGCGAAGTCCACCGTGGAAAGCGGCGCCGCCACGTAGAAGGGGACGCGGTGCTCCCGGGCGAGCACCGCCAGGGGGTAGGTGCCGATCTTGTTTGCCGTGTCGCCGTTTCGCGCGATGCGGTCCGCCCCCACGATCACCGCGTCCACGCCGCCCCGGCGCAGCCGGGCCCCCGCCATGTTGTCGGCGATCAGGGTCACCGGGATGCCGTCGCGCTGGAGCTCCCAGGCCGTGAGCCGGGCACCCTGGAGGACGGGCCGCGTCTCGTCGGCGATCACCGCGACCCGTTTGCCCGCTTCCGCGGCCGCCCGCACCACCCCCAGGGCCGTGCCGTACCCGGCTGTGGCCAACGCGCCGGCGTTACAGTGGGTGAGCACCATGGCCGGGTCGGGGAGGAGCGCGGCCCCGAAGGCCCCCAGGCGGCGGTTGGCCTCCACGTCCTCCCGGAAGATGGCCTCGGCTTCCGCCGCGAGCGCCCGGGCCACCTCCGGGTCCGGCCGGCCCGACACCGACAGGGCCTCCGCCCGCCGGCGCATCCGCTCCACCGCCCAGAAGAGGTTCACCGCCGTGGGCCGCGTGGCGCGAAACACCCGGTACACCTCTTCCAGGCGTTCCGGCAGGTCGGTGCGCCCCTCCGCCGCGAGCTCCCGGGCCGCCAGCGCGATTCCGAAGGCCGCCGTCACCCCAATGGCCGGCGCCCCCCGCACCACCAGGTCCACGATGGCCCGGGCCACGTCCGGGTAATGGGTGTACTCCCGGTACACCTCCTGGGTGGGAAGCAGCGTCTGGTCCAGGAGGACCAACCGGTCGCCGGTCCAGCGGATCGTGTCGAAGCTCATGGGATCTCCTGCGCGGGGAGGGACGGAGCCCGAACGGCGCGCAGGTGCGGCGCCGAAGCGCCCGAACCACGCGCTGGTTCGCCAACTACTCGTAGTGCGTCCACATGCGAAGAATCTTGACGGTTCTTGTCTCAGGCAGGACCTGATAGACCAGACGGTGCTGAATGTTCATTCGCCTGGCATAGGCGCCCGTAAGATCTCCGACGAGCTTTTCGTAGGGTGGTGGGGTTTGATACTGGTTCTCTGCCAAGATGTTCAGAAGGCGCTGCGCCTGTGGCCTTAGACCGGCGGCCGCCAGCTTCTTCGCGTCCTTGTTCGCCTGCTTGGTGTAGACAAGCGTCCAACTCACCACGCAACTTCCTTATCGCAAGCCTCCACCGGGGTATTCAGACCTTCTATGATGGATTCCCGCATCCCAGGAACCGAATGGAGATACAGGGTTTCCTGAATTGCTCGCCAGTCCTCCTCCGAAATCAGAACCGCCGAATTGCGCTTTCCGGCGATCTGAATCGGTTCGTGAGACTCAGATACATCGTCGAGTAGCTGGTAGAGAAGCCTCCGGGCCTCGGTTGCGGTGATCGTCGTCATGACACACCTCCTTTGCGTACGTGAAAGCGTACGCTCCTTGAAGGCTCCGGTCAATCGTCTTTCG
>JBFLZB010000061.1 GCA_040756475.1 Thermodesulfobacteriota bacterium | reverse complement strand
GGCTCCCCACCCGCGGCCCCGCAGGGGGGCTTCGCAACACCCAGGTCCTCCTCGGCCCCCGGGGGGAGCTCCTCGGCCACTACCACAAGAACCACCTCTACGGTCCGGACTTCTCCTGGGCGCAGCCGGGCCGGGGCTATCGAGCCGTCGCCACGGGGCTCGGGGTCATCGGCCTGTGCGTGTGCTTCGACGTGAACTTCCCCGGGGCGTGGGAGGCGCTTCGGGCCGGGGGGGCCGAGGTCGTGGCCTTCTCCACCGCCTGGGTCGATGACGCGCCACCCTGGCCCCACTGGCTTGCCCCGGTCGGCCGATACGGCCTTCCGCTCGTGGCGGGGAACACCTGGGGGCAGGAGGACGGCATCCGGTTTTCCGGCGGCAGCGGGGTCCTCCACCCGGCAGGAGGGCTCCTGGCAGCTACCGGGCTGGAGGGAGACGACGTGGCCGTGGCCGACCTTCTGCTCCCCGCCCCCCGCAGCCAGAATCCACCGTCAAATTCTGGGGCGGGGTCCGGGAGCCCCGGAGCGCAGCCCCGTGCCGCCTCGACCGATCCGCGGCCGCTCGGGCGAAACCGGTGAGGCTCGGCGCACCAGCTCGCGAGGAGACGCTGACTCCGGACATCGCGGATTGCGGGGCGGAGCGCAGGGGCTCCCGGACCCCGCTCGCCACCGAGGTGGTGGATCGTGGGCGGGCCGGCGCCTTGACACCCCGGAGCCTTCGCCTTAAGCATGCTCCAACGACGTGTGTTCTGCCTGTATCCATGCCCAACCGGCGAAAGGAGGCCCCCATGACGACGAAGATCCAGGTGGTGTTCTACAGCATGTACGGTCACGTCTACCGGATGGCGGAGGCAGTGGCGGCGGGCGCCCGGGAAGTGCCCGGCGCCGAGGTGACCCTCTACCAGGTGCCGGAGCTCGTGCCCGACGCCGCTCTCGAGCAGAGCGGGGCCAAGGCGGCGCGCCAGGCCTTTTCCCGCGTTCCGGTGGCAAACGTGGACCAGCTCGCGGAGGCCGACGCCATCCTCTTCGGCACGCCGACCCGGTTCGGGAACATGGCGGCCCAGATGCGAAACTTCCTCGACCAGACGGGGGGCTTGTGGATGAAGGGCGCGCTCATCGGGAAGGTGGGCAGCGTGTTCGCCTCCACCGCCACCCAGCACGGCGGCCAGGAGACCACGATCACGAGCTTCCACACCACGCTCCTGCACCAGGGGATGATCGTGGTGGGAGTGCCCTACTCCGAGGCCCGCCAGATGACCATGGGCGAGATCACCGGCGGCAGCCCCTACGGTGCAACCACGATTGCGGGCCCCGACGGCTCGCGCCAGCCCAGCGAGAACGAGCTGGCGATCGCCCGCTTCCAGGGCCGGCACGTGGCCGAGATCGCCCGGCGGCTCAAGGCCGGCGCAAAGTAGAGGGAGCGAGAAGGGGGTCGGCGGATTCGGACGCTTCGGGCCGGAACCCCAGGGGTGGGTCAAGGACGGGAGCGGCGCCCGAGGGCAGGCCCGGAAAGTTCGGGCGCATCGATGGAGAGGGAGGAACCATGCCGACCCCGTCCGCCGGCCGCATGGAGGACGAGCTCGCCAAGGCCTTCGTGGCCTTCGAGAAGGAGTACCTGGGCCGCGGCCCGCGGGAGGCCGCGGCCCATCTCGTGCGCGACCTGGCGGTGGTGCGCCTCAAGGGGATCCTTACCCCGGCGGAGGAGCACCTGTGCCGGACCCCAGATGGCGTCGCCCTGGTGAAGAAGATGCGCGAGAGCCTGGTGGAGGGCGCCAGGGATCTCCTCTACGCGGTGGTGGGCGACGTGACGGGGCGCGCCGTCGTCTCCATGCACACCGACGTGAGCACCCGCACGGGGGAGCGGATCTTCGTGTTCACCCTGGAGGGCCCGGTGGACGCACTCGGCCGTTGACAGGGCGAGCGTGGGCACGGTAGGCTCGTGCCCGTGCAGATCCCTGGAAGGGCCCCCGCCGGCTGGACGGCCGGGTCGGTCCGGGGATGGGCCGGAAGTGGACTCCCCCCGAGGGTGCGTCCATTCCGGCCTTTTTGCGTTTCCGAAGCCAGGAGAGAGGCTGCCTTGGACCCCCGAAGCCGCGACGCCCTGACCCGGGGGATCGCCCGCATCTGCGCAGACTTGCTGGGTGCGGAGCCCGGGCGCGTGGAGGTACACGGCGGGGAGGACCTGGCCTTCGCCGTGCTGCGGGAGTGCCTGCCCCCGGCCGAGGAGGCCCTGTCGGCCCGGCAGCAGGGGCGGGGGCTCCTGCGGGAGTACCACGACGCCTGCTCCGCGGAGGTCTTTCCGGCCCTGGCCGAGCTGGTGCGGGAAACCCTAGGCAAGGAGCTCGCCTCGGCGGCCCTCGAGCCCCTGCAGGGCACCCGGCACAAGCTCCTCGTGCTCGCCTTCGAGGCCGTCGTCCCACCGAAACCCCCTTCGATCCGAGAGGAGGAAGACACATGAAGTCCGTCGCCATGCTCATGGGGAGCCCCAACGACTGGCCCGTCATGAAGAAGGGGATCGAGGTCCTCCAGGGCCTCGGCGTGTCCTTCGAGGTGCACGTGGCCTCGGCCCACCGGGACCCGGCCCGGGTGGTCTCCATCGTCTCCACCGCCCGGGATCGGGGCGTGGCCGCAGTGATCTGCGGCGCCGGCGTAGCGGCCCACCTCGCCGGGGTGGCCGCGGGCCACACCACCCTGCCCGTGATCGGGGTCCCCCTGGCCTCGGGGGCTCTGAACGGCCACGACGCTCTCCTGAGCACCGTGCAGATGCCCCGGGGGATCCCGGTGGCCACCGTGGCCATCGACGGGGCCGCCAACGCAGCGCTCCTGGCCTGCCAGATCCTGGCCGTCGAGGACCGGGCCCTTGCCGAGAAGCTCGAGGCCCTGCGGGCCAAGGATCGTCAGGGGCTCCTGGACGCCACGGAAAAGTGCCGGGCCGAGCTGGGCGCCGCCGGTGCCCCATGAAGCGAGCCGGCCGGAAGGGAGCAGACGCCGCGGATGCCGTGTTCCAGACCGACCTGCCCGGGCTTCCCCCGCCCCGCCGGGGCAAGGTGCGTGACGTGTACGACCTGGGGGAGTGGCTCCTGATCGTCGCCACCGACCGCCTCTCGGCCTTCGACGTGGTGCTCCCCACCCCGATCCCGGGCAAGGGGGAGGTGCTCACCCGGCTCTCGGCCCACTGGTTCGGCCGCACGGGGGGCGTGGTGGCCAACCACCTCGTGACCCTGGACCCCGCCGCCTACCCCCCGGCGGCCCGCACGCACGCGGGCGTCCTGGCCGGGCGCAGCATGCTCGTGGCGAAGGCGGCGCCCTTGCCGGTGGAGTGCATCGTGCGGGGCTACCTCTCGGGCTCGGCGTGGAAGGAGTACCGAAGGAGCGGCACCGTGTGCGCCGTCCCGCTTCCCCCGGGGCTCCGGGAGTCGGAGAAGCTGCCCGAGCCCCTCTTTACCCCGTCCACCAAGGCGCCGGAGGGCCAGCACGACGAAAACATCTCCTTCGAGGAGATGGTCGGGCTCGTGGGGGCCGACCGGGCCCGAGAGGTACGGGAGGTGGCCCTGGCCCTCTACCGCCGGGGAGCCGAGGAGGCGGCGGGGAAGGGGATCCTCATCGCCGACACGAAGTTCGAGTTCGGCCTCGCGGGGGACCGGCTCCTCCTCATCGACGAGGCCCTGACCCCCGACTCCTCCCGGTTCTGGCAGGCTGCGGGGTACGCCCCCGGCCGGCCCCAGGACAGCCTCGACAAGCAGTACGTGCGCGACTACCTGGAGAGGATCGGGTGGGACAAGACCCCGCCGGGGCCCGAGCTCCCCCCCGACGTGGTGGCCGAGACCTCCCGGCGCTACCGTGAGATCTTCGCGCTCCTCACCGGTGCCGGGGCGGCGTGATCGAGAACCTCCTCGACCCGGCGGTGTTGTGTTTCGCCCTGGGCCTGCTCGCCGGCGTGGTGGGGGCACAGGCGAGGCTTCCCGAGGCCCTGTACGAGACCCTCAGCGTCTACCTGCTCCTGTCCATCGGCCTCAAGGGCGGGGCGGACCTGGCCCGGGCGGGCCTGGCCCTGGCGGCCCCGGCCGTGGGGGCGGCTGTGGCCCTGGGCGCCGCCATGCCCCTGGCGGCGTACCCGGTGCTGCGGTGGGGAGGGCTGGCCCGTCCCGACGCCGGGGCCATCGCCGCCCACTACGGGTCGGCGAGCGCGGTGACCTTCGCGGTGTGTCTCGGGTTCCTGGACCGCAGCGGGGTGACCTACGAGGACTACGTGGCGGTCCTCCTGGCCTTCATGGAGGTTCCGGCGTTGGCCGTGGGGATCTGGCTCGCCCGGCGGGGCCGGGAAGGCACGGGATGGCGTGCGCTGGGGGCCGAGGTATTCCTTGGCAGGGGCATCTACTTTCTCCTGTGCGGCCTCGCGGTGGGTTTCCTGGCGGGCCCCGACCGGGTGCAGCCCCTGGCGCCCCTCTTCTTCGAGCCCTTCAAGGGGGTGCTGGCCCTCTTCCTCCTGGAGATGGGGCTCGTGGCCTCCCGCAGGCTGCGGGACCTGGCCCGGGTGGGGCCCTTCCTCGTCGCCTTTGGAGTCGCCGTGCCGCTCGCCGGGGGATTGGCCGGCGCCTTCGCCGGCACGGCGGTGGGGCTCAGCGTCGGGGGCACGGCGGTGCTCGCCACGCTCTGCGCCAGCGCTTCCTACATCGCGGCGCCCGCGGCAATGCGGCTGGCGGTGCCCGAGGCCAACCCGTCCCTGTACCTGACGGCTTCCCTCGGGGTCACCTTCCCTTTCAACATCGCCTGGGGCGTGCCGGCGTATCTGTGGCTGTCCCGGCTCGTCCACGGGTGGATCGGCCCGGGGCCCCTGGGTCCCTGAGCGGCGGGGCAGTCCCATGAACTTCAAGCCCAGAAAGCTCGTTACGGTGGTCACCGAGGCGTTCCTCGAGGACCGTATCGCTGCCGACGCCCTGCGGCTGGGGGCCAGGGGTTACACGGCCTGCGAGGCCCGGGGCAGCGGCCAGCGGGGAGCCCGCAGCGGCGAGTGGGAAGCGAGCCGGAACGTGCGCCTCGAGATCGTCTGCGGCGAGGAGGTGGCCCACGCCCTGGCCGAGCACCTCCTCGCCACCTACTACCGCGACTACGCCATGATCCTCTTCGTCACGGACGTCCAAGTGATCCGTCCCGAGAAGTTCTGAGCCGCCCATGGCCTCTGCTCTGCGACCCGCGGTCTTCCTGGACCGCGACGGCACGCTCATCGAGGATGTGGGCTACGTGGCCGAGCCGGCCCAGGCCCGCTGGCTCCCGGGGGTCTTTCGGGCCCTGGAGCTCCTGTCCGGCCGGTTTCCCCTTTTCGTCGTCACCAACCAGCCCGGGGTCTCCCGGGGAGCCCTCACCCTCGAGCAGGTGGACGGGGTGCATCGCCACCTGGTGGGCGAGCTCGCGGCCCGGGGGGTGGAGATTCGCGAGGTCTACGCCTGCCCCCACGACCGGAGCCTCGGGTGCCGGTGTGTGAAGCCCAACCCCTACTTCCTGGAGCGGGCGGCCCGGGACCACGGGATCGACCTCGCCCGCTCCTTCGTGGTGGGGGACCACCCCTACGACATGGAGCTCGCCCGGGGCGTGGGGGCACGAGGGGTGTACCTGCTCTCCGGGCACGGCGAGAAGCACCGGGGCGAGCTCACGGGGGCCGAGTCGGCGGTGGTCCCCGGCCTTCTCGACGCCGCCCGGTGGATCCTCGCCCGGACCCACCCGGGGCCGTCGGGGCTGGGGGAGGTCGCGGCGGCCGCCGAGCTCCTGCGCCGGGGCGGCACCGTGGCCTTCCCCACCGAGACCGTCTACGGTCTGGGGGCCCACGCCCTGGATCCGGCGGCTGTGGCCCGGGTCTTCGAGATCAAGGGCCGCCCCCGGTTCGACCCCCTCATCGTGCACCTGGCCGGGCCCGAGGCCTTGGGGGCCGTGGCGGCCGAGGTGCCCCCGGCCGCGCGGGAGCTCGCCCGCCGGTTCTGGCCCGGCCCCTTGACGCTGGTGCTCCCCAAGCGCCCCGAGGTCCCCGACCTCACCACCTCGGGCCTTCCCACCGTGGCGGTGCGGGTGCCCGACCACCCCCTGGCACTGGACCTGCTCTCCCGGGCCGGAGTGCCCGTGGCCGCCCCGAGCGCCAACCCCTTCGGCCGGGTGAGCCCCACCCGGGCCGAGCACGTGTTCGAACAGCTCGCGGGAGCGGTGGATGCGATCCTCGACGGGGGCCCCTGCCGGGTGGGGGTGGAGTCCACCATCGTCTCCCTGGCCGAAGGCCGCCCGGTCCTCCTGCGCCCCGGAGGCCTGCCCGCCGAGGAGCTCGAGGCGGTGGTGGGCCCCCTGGAGCGCCCCGGCAACCCGGCAGGCCGCCCCCTGGCCCCGGGCTCCCTCGTCTCCCACTATGCCCCCCGGGTGCCCCTCGTGCTCGCCTCCCCCGGCGCCCCCCCGCCCCCCGGGCGGATCGGCCTCCTGGCCCTGGGCGAGCCCGAGAGCCGCGCGGGCTACGCCGCCGTGGAGGTCCTCTCCCCCTCCCGTGATCTCCGGGAGGCCGCCGCGCACCTCTTCGCGGCCCTTCGCCGCCTCGACGCCCGGGGCCTCGACCTCATCGTGGCCGAGCCCGTGCCAGAAGAGGGCCTCGGCCGCGCCATCCTCGACCGCCTGCGCCGGGCGGCCGCGAGCCGAGAGGGCGGCTGAAGCGGCGCGGCAGCGCAGGGGTTCCCGGACTCCGCAGGCCACCCGGACGGTGAACCCTGCCGGAAATGCCTGCTCGAATCCCGCCCTGACCCCTTGGTAGACTGAGCGCCGGTGCTCCCACCCGGGGTCGAGGTCTTCATGCGCATCCGCGCTTGGCGCAACTGGGGTCTGGCGACGAAGCTGCTCGCGAGCGCCCTGCTCCTTTCCCTGCTGCCCATCGGGGTCATGTCGGCGCTCACCTTCCGGCACCTGGCCACCATCCGGGAGGTGTCGGTACAGGAGACCCGCGCCGTGCTCCTCTCCTCCCAGCTCCACCGGCTCCGGGAACGGCTGGGCCAGGAGGCGGGGCGCCTGTCGGCGCTCTTTGCGCGCCTCCAGGACGAGGCGCACGCGCTGCGGGCATTTGCCCAGGCCCTGGCCGCCCAGCCCGGGGCCTTCTCCCACCGCAACGGCAGCCGGTACCGGGAAGACCCGGGGGGGGGGAGCTTCGGCAATCCCGTCCCCGACGGCAACTCGGTGCTCTTCGTGCCGCGCTACTCCCCCGCCCACCGGCCCCTGGCGGAGGCCACCGAGGCCCTGGATCTCCTCTTCAAGCCCCTGGCCGAGCGCGAGCCCCGGATGGTCCTGAGCTGGGTGATCTTCGCCGACGGCGTCACCCGGGCCTACCCCTGGCGGGACTTCGGCCACATGCCCCGGGACAAGGACTACACCACCTGGCCCTTCTACTACCTGGCCGGGCCGGACCACAATCCAGGCCGCCGCGAGGTCTTCACCGACCCCTACCTGGACCCCCTGAGCGGGGAGTGGATGATCTCGTGCCTGTCCCCCCTGTACGAGGGGGACCGGCACCGGGGAACCGCCGGCATCGACATCACCATCCAGAAGCTCCTGCGGGAGATCGCTGAGATCCGCCTGTCCCAGGGGACCAGCTCGCTCCTGCTCTCTCCCAACGGGATCATCGCGGCTTCGGAGAACCTGCCCCTGGGCGCCCTGGGCCTGGACCCCGGGCTGCCGCCCCAGGGCCAGGACCCGGCGCGTTCGTCGGTGCCCCGGGTGGCGGAGCTCGCCAGCCGGGTGCTGGACCGGGGGGAGAACGTGGAGTTCCTCGACACGGGCGCCGTGCGCTTCTTCGCGGGCTACGTGGGGGTCGCGCCCCCGGGGTGGCGCCTGGTGCTGCTCGTGCCCGAGGACGACGTGGCGGGTCCGGCTTACGAGAGCGCGGCCAAGGTGGTGGGGGAGGCGGAGCGGGTGCGGCGAAACTTCATCCACGTGGTGGCCTTCTCTCTCCTGGGCATCCTGGGGCTTACGGGCGTGGTGCTCGCCCACCAGTCCCGCGGGCTGCGCACCCTCCTGGGGGCCATCCGCCGGTTTGGCGAGGGCGACCTCTCCCACCGGGTCGAGGTGGCGCCCGGGGAGCTGGGAGAGCTCGCGGGCGCGCTGAACTCCATGGCCGGGGGTCTCGAGGACAAGAAGCGGGAGCTCCAGAGGGTCTACGCCGAGGTGGAGCAGGGCCGCAAGCTCGCTGCGGTGGGGCGGTTGGCCGCGGGGGTGGCCCACGAGGTCAACAACCCCCTGGCCACCATCTCCACCTACACCCAGATGCTCCTGCGCCGGGCCGACCTGCCGGAGGACGCCCGGGGAGACCTGGACGTGGTGACCGGCGAGATCCGACGCATCCAGGAGAAGCTGCGAAACCTCCTGGACCTCTCCCGCCTCCAGAGCCCGGTGAAGAGCGACCTGAAGCTCGATTCCCTCGTGCGGGAGGTGGGGGAGCTGGCCCGCCACGAGGCGGCGGCCCGGGGCATCGCGCTGGAGCTCGTCCTGGGCACCGACGGGCGCACCCTGCGGGGCGACCCCTCCGGGCTGAAGCAAGTGCTCTGGAACCTCCTGGGCAACGCCATCGACGCCCAGGAGGCCGGCGGCCGGGTCGTGGTGCGCACGGGGGTGGCAGAGGCGGACGGGCGGCCGGCCACGTTCCTCCTGGAGCTGGAGGACGAGGGAGCCGGGATTTCGGAGGACGTGATGCCCAAGATCTTCGAGCCGTTCTTCACCACCAAGGAGGTGGGGCAGGGCACCGGCCTGGGGCTCGCGGTTGCCTACCGGATCGTGGAGGGCCACGGGGGCCGGATCGAGGTGGAGAACCTGTCCCCCCGGGGTTGCCGCTTCCGGGTGGTGTTGCCGGAAGGAGGTTCCCCGTGATGCCCCGGCCCGCTCCCCGCATCCTGGTGGTGGACGACGACGCGCGGCTGCGCGACGCGCTCCTCAAGGCCCTGGCGTCCATGGGGTACGAGGCGGCAGGGGAGGCGGACCCCCGGGCCGGGATCGAGCGGGTGCGCACCTGGGAGCCCGACGCGGTGATCTCCGACATGAAGATGCCCGGCCTCTCCGGGGTGGAGTTCGCCGAGCAGGCCCTCGCGCTCCAGCCGGAGCTCCCCGTGCTGGTGCTCACGGGGTACGGCACCATCCGCTCGGCGGTGGACGCCATGCGCCGGGGGGTGTACGACTATCTCACGAAGCCCTTCGACCTGGACGAGGTGGACCTCGCCCTGCGCAAGGCCCTGGAGCACCGGGCGCTTCGCCGGGAGAACCGCCTCCTGGCGGGTGCCCTGGGGCGGATCGGCGAGCCCGAAGGCCTGGTGGGCGCGAGCCCGGGCATCCGGGAGCTGCGCGCGCGCATCGCCGCCGTGGCCGCAACCGGCTCCACCGTGCTGGTCACCGGGGAGAGCGGCACGGGCAAGGAGCTCGTGGCCCGGGCCATCCACGGGGCCGGACCGCGCCGGGAGAGGCCGTTTGTCACGGTGGACTGCGCCGCGCTTCCCGCGGCCCTCCTGGAGAGCGAGCTCTTCGGGCACGCCCGGGGTTCCTTCACGGGGGCACACCGCGAGCGGGCCGGGTACTTCGAGGTGGCCTCCGACGGCACGGTCTTCCTGGACGAGATCGGCGAGCTGGAGCTGCCCCTCCAGAAGAAGCTCCTGCGGGTCCTGGAGGGCAGGACCTTCGTGCGCCTCGGGGAGTCCGCGCCCCGGGTCACCGAAGCCCGGGTGGTGGCCGCCACCAACCGCGACCTGGAGGCCGAGGTTGCGGCGGGGCGCTTTCGGGAGGACCTCTACTACCGCCTCCGGGTGATCGAGCTCCGGGTGCCCCCCCTGCGGGAGCGCACCGAAGACCTGCCGCTCCTCATCGCCCACCACCTGGAGCGCCTCAACCGGCGCCTCAACCGCCGGGTCGAGCGATTCTCCCCCGAGGCCCTGGAACGGCTGCGCGCCTATCCCTGGCCCGGAAACGTGCGGGAACTGGTGAACTTCCTGGAGAGCATCCTCACCTTCCACGCCGTGCGGGTGGTGGACGTGGCCAACCTGCCGCCCCACGTGCGACAGACCGGCGCCGCGGAGGTTCCCGGGGAGACCTACCCGGAGCTCAAGGCCCGGGTGCTGGCCGACGCCACCCGCCCCTACCTGGAATCCCTCCTGCACCACTACGGCGGCAACGTGAGCCGGGTGGCCGAACACGCCGGCCTCGACCGGCGCCACATCCACCGCCTGCTTTCCTCCCTCGGCCTCGATCCCGGAGCCTTCCGAGGCTCCTGAGACCCCCGTGTCCCGGCGGGGCCGCCCCAGCGGGCGGCGTGGGACCTCCTTGTCCCGCGGTCCAGGCCCGAAGTGGGACATGCACGGCGCACCTTGGGCCCATGCCCCCTCGCAAGCGATCCCGCAAAGAAACGCAGTTTATCTGCGACATTGCAAAACGGCTGTCATTACGGGTTCTTGCCGGCGGCCACCGAGACCTGGCTTCGCGTTGCGTCATGTGTGGAACGAAGTTTGAAAGCGGAACGGCCAGCCGTAGCGGCACAACCCGTCGACCGAGAGGAGAGACCGATGAAGCGATGGATCGTCACCCTGGGGCTTGCACTCGCGCTCGCCTGGACCGGCCCGGCCCGGGCCATCCTGGTGGACCCCTATGACAACGTGCTCGCCCCCGACGGCTTCTATGGCCTGGGCTACTTCAACTATTACACGGCCGACGAGCTCACCGGCCCCGACGGGGAGAAGGCGGCCTCGATCGACCTCACGGCCACCGTGGGCATCGCACGGGTCCTGGCCTACAAGACGATCGGGCCGGTGCCCCTGGCGTTCCAGGTGATCGTGCCCTTCGGCAAGGTCGAGGAGGACAAGATCTTGAAGGAAGATTCCTCCGGGCTGGGGGATATCATCTTCGGGCCCGGCGTCTTCTTCTATGCCAACGAGGCCTCGGGAACCTACCTCTCCTACTGGTTCTATGCCTTCGCCCCCACGGGGGAGTGGGACCGCAACCAGACCATCAACCTCGGCCAGAACCACTGGTACTTTCAGCACCAGCTCGCCGTCAACCAGATGTGGCAGAAGTTCGTGTTCGACATGAACCTGAACTACTACCACCACACCGAGGAGCCCGACAACGATTACAAGGCTCCGCCCCGGTTCGAGCTTGAAGCCAGCCTCGCCTACCAGGTCACGGACAAGCTCATCCTCGGAGTCAACGGCGGAGGCTATTGGGACCTGGACGAAGGCGAGGTGGACGGCTCCTCGGTGAGCGAGACCAAGGCCAAGCGCGTCCAGTTCGGCCCCACGGCGGGCTACCAGATTACCGACCGGCTCGGGGCCAATCTGCGCTGGACCCGCGACGTGAGCGCCGCCAACGACACCAAGGGCGACGACGTGTGGCTGCGCTTCTCCTACGCGTTTTGAGAAACGGAGGGAATCGATGATGAGAACGTGGATCCTGGCTGGAGCCGTCCTGATCCTGGCGGCGGTGGCAGGCTCGCCCGCCCAGGCCTTCTCGAAGGACTCGCTCGTCTACAAGAAGTGCACCGACTGCCACGCCGTGAAAGACGGGAAGATCTCCCGCGTGGAGGAGATCCGCACGACCCCCGAGGAGTGGTGGGTCATCGTCGACCGGATGGAGCGCCTCTACGGCATGGAGCTCGCCGCGGGCGAGATGGAGCAGCTCCTAAAAGAGCTCTGCGCCACCCAGATCCTCACCCCGGAGGAGCAGGCGAAGGTGTACTACCTGAGCCTGCAGCACAACTCCCAGTTCATGGAGATTCCCGACGGGCCCGACCAGGAGCACCTCTTCACCAACTGCGTGCGCTGCCACACGGCGGGCAAGATCTACTCCTACCGCATGACCCCGAAGGCCTGGGCCAAGGTGCGGGACTTCCACCACTACGTCACCCCCACGGTGCACCTGCAGATGCGCGAGCTGCGCTGGCGGCCCGAGGCGGACAAGGCGCTCGCGTACCTGGGGAAGAACTACCCCTACGGCCAGGCGTGGAAGGCGCCGGACTACAAGATCGACGGCTCCTGGGTCCTGGTGGGGCGCGAGCCGGGCAAGGGCGACTACCGGGGCCGCGCCACCCTGGAGGCGGCCGGCGGGGGTGAGTACCGCCTGAAGGGGACGCTGGCCTACGCCGACGGCACGAGCGAGTCTTTCACAGGCGATGCCACCCTTTACGGGGGGTACGCGCTGCGCACCCGCACCCAGCACAACGGGTTCGCCACCCGTGGCGCCTACACCTTCTTCTCGGCGGGCGAGGCCCGGGGCGAGAACCACTTCGAGGCGCCGAGGTTTCGCACGTCGGCCTCCCGCTGGGTGCGCGACGACGGCGTGGCCCGGGTGCTTCGCGTGTCCCCGGGCTTCGTGCTGGCCGGCGAGGAGACCACCGTCACCATCGAGGGCATGAACCTGCCCGAGGTGCAAGAGGGCGGGGTTGCCTTCACGGGCGGCGTGGAGGTGCTCTCGGCGGCGCGCACGGGGCGCGACACCATTACCGCCCGGGTGCGCTACTCGGGGAAGACCCTGGCGGACGCCGACCTCACGGTGAAGGGGGCCGAGTCGGCCGGCGTGGCCCTGAAGGCCGCCCCCAAGGTGGACCGCATCGCCGTGGTCCCCGGCACCGGCCGTGCCCGGCTCGCCGCCGGTCCCCACTACCCGGCGGAGGGCGTGCAGTTCGAGGCAATGGCCTACGCCGAGGGTGACGTAGCCCTCGGGCCTGTGCCTGCCGCCTTCCGGGTGGAGGAGGAGTCGACCCGCCACGACGACGACGACCTCCAGTGGGTGGGCGGCATCGGACCCAACGGCTCCTACGTCCCCATCGGCGACTACGCGCCGGTGCCCAGCCGCCGGTACAGCGGGGAGGCCTCGGGATGGGTGAAGGTGGTGGCCCGCTACGAAGGGGGAGGCACCCCACTGGAGGCCGAGGCACATCTCGCGGTGACCATGCCCGACTTCATCCCGAGGATCCGCTGATGCAGGCCTACACCTGGGCCGACCACCGGCTCTTTCCCACCCAGGAGGGGGCGCTCCTCTTCGGGGTGGACCACGCGAGCCTCTTTGCCCTGGACTCCCGGGCGCGCGACACCCTGGGGCGGTGGCGGTCGGCAGACCCCCTCGCCCTGGAGGACGTGCCCGAGGAGGCCCGCGGGGTGCTCGAAGAGCTGCGGGACGCCCAGGTGCTGGTACCGCTGGTTCCCCACCGCCGCCCTCGGCCCGCGGCGGTGCCCGAGCTCGACCCGGCCGGCGTGCCCCTGGAGACCCTGGTCCTCGAGGTCGCGCAAACCTGCAACCTGCGCTGCTCCTACTGTTACGCCCACGGCGGCACCTACGGGGGAACCCCTCGGCTCCTCGACCCGGAAACCGCCCGGCGGGCGGCCCGCACGCTGCTGGAGCGCTCCGGCGACCGCCGGGGGGTGACCCTGGTGCTCTTCGGGGGCGAGCCGCTCCTGAACTTCCCCGCCGTTCGCGCCGCCGTGGAGGAGGCCGAGGCGGCCGCCTCGGCGGCCGGCAAAGAGCTCACGCTCAGCCTGACCACCAACGGAACCCTCTTCACGCCCGAGATTCTGGCCTTCCTGCGGGACCACCGGGTCCTGGTCTCGGTCAGCATCGACGGCCCCCCGGAGCTCCACGACCGCAACCGCCCCTACTCCGGGGGGGGCGGCACCTACGGGGACGTGACCGCGGGGCTGGCCGCCCTCGCCCAGTGGGGGATCCCGGCCGCGGCCCGGGTCACCCTGGCCCCCCGCCAGTGGGACCGCATCCCCGAGGTGTTCGACCACCTGCTGGGGCTCGGGGTCCGGGAGGTGGGGATTGCCCCGGCGAGCCCCGTGACGCCCGAGCTCCTCCCCACCGCCGACCAGGAGGAGGATCTCCTGCGGGGGTTCCGGACCCTGGCGGAGCGGTTCGAGACCGAAGCCCGGCAGGGCAGGTGCCTGCCGTTCGCCAACCTCCTGGACCTCCTGGGGCGGCTGCACGCCGGCCGGGCCAAGGGGGCGCCGTGCGGGGCGGGGTACGGCTACCTGGCGCTGGACGCCGACGGCCGCTACTTCCTCTGCCACCGCTTGGCCGGGGAAGAGGACTTCGCCGCCGGCGACCTGGAAACCGGGCCCGACCTGGAAAAGCTGCGCTCCGCCCTCCGGGCCGCCGCTGCTCCCCGGCGCGAGCTCTGCGCCCACTGCTGGGCGCGGCGGCTGTGCGCCGGGGGGTGCCACTACGAGAACCACCTGCGGGAGAACCTGCTGGGGCGCGCCCCCGGGGACTCCTGCCGCTTCATCCGCCCCTGGCTGGAGCTGGGCCTGCGCCTCTACGCGCGGCTTCGGGCGGAGCCCGAAAATCCCGTCATGCAGCGCATCGCGCGCCGGCAGGAGTGCTAGGCGCGCGCCACACTCTGTATCTCCGGATAAAAACCCCACAGACCACGGGAGCCGAGCCATGATGAAACAGAAGACGATCCAGGCGCTCAACGAAAAGGCCCGGGCCATCGAGCGGCTGGCCCAGGGGGAGGCGAAGAACGTGGAGGCTTTGAGCGGCCCCCCCGCCATGCCCCAGGGCTGCACGACCATCTTCGACACGGGGTGGGAGACCAACCCCCGCCCCGAGTACCCCGTGGGCAACTGCCAGCCCTCGGCGCGGGACTACTCCGGGTGCGCCGGCGACTGCTGGTGGCCCGCCCAGGTACCCGACGGCCTGACCAACCAGAAGGTGTTCCACGAGGACTGCCTGGTCATCGCCAAGGACTTCCGCAACCTGAAGTACGACTGAGTTGCCCATGACCTTCGATCGCCCCGAGGGATGTAACGGTAGGGCGGGCGGTTCCCGCGTAGCGGGGTTCGCCCGCCGGTTTGGCGGGGCAAGTCCCGCCCTACGCCTCTCCCGGAGCTGTCAAGGTCAGCCGAGTTTCTTATAGGCGGCGGCACGGCTCGCGCTCACAACCCCAGCAAGCACAGGAGAACGACATGAACCGAAAGATGCTAACGCTCGCCGTCGCTCTCGTCGTCCTGGCGGGCTTCTCCACGGGCACCGCCCTGGCCAGGGATCTCTTCTACTACCTGGGCTACGGCGTGGTCCAAGTGTTCGACGGCGACACCGAAACCGTGGTGGCCGACATCCCGGCCAAGGGCTGGCTGCGCGACGCCTCGGCCTCCGCCGACCGCAAGTTCCTGTATGTCGTGGCCAACCGGCACCTGATCCACAAGATCGACCTGGCCAAACGGCAGGTCGTACAGACCGTGAACGTCCACGGCGACGGTTGGGAGAAGCTCATCTACGGCTTCTCGGTGGCGCCGTCGGGGAAGACCGCCTTCGCGCACCTGCTCTTCCGGGCCGTCCGCGACGGCGAGGCCTTCACCCGCCAGCCCGTGGTGGCCGAGCTCGACCTGGAGACCGGCAAGGTGCTGCGCAGCGTGGAGGTCCCCTGGGGCGTCGGGCAGCTCGTCGGCACCCAGGACGGCAAGACCCTCTTCGGGATCGGCCAGGACCTGCTGCGCATCGACGCCTCGGGCAAGGACCTGCGCGTGGCCGAGGTGCGGCAGCTCACCGAGGAGGGCATGAACTGCCTGCCCTTCTGGCCGAAGACCTACGACAACAACGGCATCGCCGTGGCCCCCTACTACACGGCCGAGGTCATGGGCGTCCTGATGATCGACACGAAGACCGGGGTCGTCACCGACAAGGTCTTCCAGGACATGGGGATGCTCTACACCCTGGTGCTCTCCCCCGACCGGAAGACGGCCTACGGCAACATGGACGAGGTGATGTCCTTCGACATGGAGAAGGGGACGATGACCAAGATGGTCGTCAACCAGGAGGGCACCAACTTCGACATCTCCATCTCGAGCGACGGCAAGAAGATCTACACCGTGGGCGGCGGCCACACCATGACCGTGTACGACACGGCGACCCTCGAGCCCCTGCGGGTGGTGCAGATGGCCACCGACGGCATGGGCATGATCCGGCTGGGCAACTGACGACCGGGCTGGAGACCCTTGAAGGCGAAGGTCTCGGACCATGCGTAGCGTTTCGCCCGGAGGAAGACAACGGCCCCTCACGCAAAGACGCGAAGGCGCAAAGAGGGGAGATTTTCTGCTCTTCTTTGCGTCCTTTGCGGCTTTGCGTGAGCCCGGGTCTTCCCGTTCTCGGGCCTCGGCGGCCTGAGCCCCCGCCCCCCCAGCCCACCCGAGAATGGACCGGCCCCCAATGATGGAGTACGCCCTGCGGCTGGAGACGCCATTGCTTCTCCCCCCCGATCCTCGGCAGTGGTGCGCGGCGGCCTGGGGCGACCGCCTCCCGGAGGGGCGGCTTGCGGCCCTGTACTTCGGAACCGAGTTCTGCGAGGACCGCCTTCCCGCCCCGGGGGAGGCTGAGGCGTTTTGCGCGCTGGCGGCGCGCCGCGGCCTGGAGGCGGTGCTCCTGACCCCCGTGCTGCGCCCGGCGGGCCTGGCGCGGCTGGACGCGCTGCTGACGGCGCTGCAAGCGTGGGGGCGGTTCCCCGCGGTGGTCTGCAACGACTGGGGGGCGTGGCGCCTGGTGCGGGACGGGCACCCCCGGTGCGCCCGCCGGGGCGGGCGGCTCCTCAACCGGGGGCTGCGCGACCCCCGGGCGCTGGAAGCGGGGGCTTCGGGCGTCGGCGCAGGCGCGGCGGGGGGGGAGCGCAGCCGCCTCCTGAGGGACTTCCTCCGGGAAGGGGGCGCCGCGGCCCTCGAGACGGACCCGGACCTGGAGGGCGGCTTCCTGGGGGGGGCCGGCGGCCTCCAGCGCACGCTGCACCTGCCGTTTGCGTTTGTCACCTCGGGCCGGCACTGCCTGGGCAAGGCCGCCGCCGCAGCCACCCCAAGGGGCGGCCCCTTCGCGGGGGCGGTGGACGCCCCCTGCTGCGCGCCGTGCCGCCGGGGGCCGAGCCGGGAGGAGCGCGACGACACCCCCGTGCCCCTGTGGCGCGCGGGCAACACCCTCTTCTACGAGGTGCCCGAGCCCCTGGCCGCCGCCCACCTGGCCCAGGCGGACCGGGTGGTGCTGCACCGCAGGCCTGCTCCGTGAAGATCCTCGCGCCGCTCCGAGACTGGACCGAGGCCGCGCCGCTTCGCGCGGCGGGGGCCGACGAGCTCTACTGCGGCCTCACCCCACCGGGGTGGGAGGAGCGGTTCGGCCGGGCCTGGGTCCACCGGCGAAACCCGGCCTCCGCGGGGCTCCCGGGCCTGGAGGACCTGGACCGCACCGTGGCCGCGGCGGGGCCCGTGCCCGTGTACGTGACCCTGAACGCGCCCTTCTACCCGGAAGGGGCCACCCCCTTCCTCCTGGACTTCGCCCGGGAGCTCGTGGAAGCGCGCGGGGTGCGGGGGCTCATCGTGGCCGACCTGGGCCTCGTCCTGGCGCTCCGGCAGGCCGGCCTCGCCGGCCGGGTGCACCTCTCCAGCCTCGCCACCTGCACCAACCCCGGCGCCGCCGCCTTCTACCGGGACCTGGGGGTCGCGCGGGTCGTCCTGCCGCGCCACCTCGCCCTGGCCGAGATCGAGGCCTGCGCCGCGGCGGGGGTCGAGGTGGAGGTCTTCCTCCTCAACGACGGGTGCGTCTTCGAGGAGGGGCTGTGCGCCACCACCCACGCGCTGGGTCCCTTCTGCCTGGGCGACGGGGAAGGGGCGGGAGGCCCGGAGCCCGGGGTGCGCGAGCGCTACGCGTTCTGGAAGTGGACCCTCAACAACTGCGGCTGCCAGACGAGCCGGGGCTTCCAGCTGGGCCCCTGCGGCCTGTGCGCCCTGCCCCGGCTGCGCGACGCGGGGGTGGCGAGCCTCAAGGTGGTGGGGCGCGAGGCGTCGCTCGCGCGCAAGGAGAGCTCCGTGCGCCTGGCCCACGAGGCCCGGCGCCTGGCCCTGGCGGGTGCGGGGCCCGAGCGCATCCGGGAGGCGGTGGTCGCCCTGCGGGGGGCCCCCGAGCTGTGCCGGGGCGCCCACCTGTGCTACTACCCCGACGTCTGGGCGGTCCCCGAAGGGGAGGCTTTGGCGTGCTAAAGGAGCTCCGGCCCTTTGCGGGCCACCTGCGGGGGCGCGCCCGGGCCCTGGCGGCGCTCTTCGCCCTCGGGCTCCTGGGCGCCGCGGCGTCGCTCGCCACGCCCCTCCTGGGAAAGGCCTTCATCGACGCGGTCGCGACCCGGGGGGACTTCGGCGCGGTGCCCCGCATCGCGGCGGCCCTGGTGGCCCTGGCGGCGGTCGACTTCGCCCTGGCCGGCGTCACGCGGGTGCTCCACACCCGGCTCTCCGCCGAGCTCCTGGCCGCGCTGCGCGAGCGCCTCTTTGCCCGGTGCCTCGCCGCCCCCCTGGAGCACATGGAGCGGTTTCGCCACGGGGACCTCCTGACCCGCTACGGCACCGACGTGCCCCGGGTGCAGGTGCTCCTGGTGGACGGGCTCCTGGGGGCGGTGCAAAGCGTCCTCTTCCTCGCGGTGGCCGCCGCGATCCTCTTCCACCTCGCGCCGGCGCTCGCCCTGTGGAGCTTCGCCGGGGTCGCCGCCGCCCTGGCCCTCGCGGCGGCCTTCCGGCGGCCCGTGGAGGCCCGCACCCAGGGGGTGCGGGAGGTCATGGCCGACCTCGCCCACTTCCTCTCCGAGCGCCTGGGGGCGCTGCGCCCGGTGCGCCTGCACGGGGCCGAGGGGGACGAGGGGGGGCGGCTCGCGGGCCTGAACCGGCGGCTCACGGCGCGGGTGGTGGGCTTCCAGGTCTTTGACGCCCTCACCTCGGGGCTCCCGGGGCTCTCGCTCACCCTCTCGCTGGCCTGGATCTACGTCCTGGGCGGTCGGCTCCTGGAGGCCGGGAGCATCACGCTGGGCACCTTCGTGGCCTTCGTCCTCTACCAGGGCCGCCTCTTCGGCCCGGCCCAGGGGCTCCTGGGCCTGGTGCGCAGCCTCCAGGAGTCCCGGGTGCACCTGGGCCGGGTGGCCGAGCTCCTGGGCTCCGACGCCGGCCCAGGGTCCAGTGGCGGCCCGGAGCCCGAGGAGCGGGGGGCCCACGCGGCGGTGGAGGTGCGCGGGGTGAGCTTTGCCTACCCGGGCAAGCCCCCGGCCCTGCGGGGGCTCGACCTGCGCCTCGGCCCCGGGGAGAAGGTGGCCCTGTGCGGCCCGTCGGGGGCGGGGAAGTCCACCCTGGTCCAGCTCCTCTTCGGCCTGCGCAGGCCCTCGGCGGGGTGGGTGCGGGTGGGGGGCGCCTCTCCCGGCGACGGGGCGGACCTGCGGCAGATCATCGGGTACGCGGGGGCGGAGCCCTTCCTGCTCCACGCCACGGTGGAGGAGAACCTGACCTACGGCTGCCCGGGGGCGGACCCCGCGGCGGTGCTGCGCGCCGCCCGCACGGCCGAGGCCCACGAGTTCATCCTCTCGCTGCCCGAGGGGTACCGCACGGTCATCGGCGGCCGGGGCCTCGCCCTCTCGGACGGCCAGCGACAGCGCCTGGGGATCGCCCGGCTCCTGGTGCGTGCGCCCCCGATCCTCGTCCTGGACGAGGCGTTCTCGGCCCTGGACCCCGACACCGAGGCCCGGGTCCGGCGAAACCTCTGGCGGGAGTACCCCGACCGCACCGTCCTCCTGGTGACCCACCGGCTCGGGGGGCTCGGCGAGTTCGACCGGCTGCTCCGCCTGCGCGACGGCGCGCTCCAGGACGTGACCGAAGCCGAGCTGCTGGGCGCCCCCGCCGCCGAAGCGGCCCAGCGGTAGAAGCCCGTGAGGAACGGAAAGCGCAAACGACGCGCCGGGCTCCCGGGGAACCACGCAAAAGCCGCGGATCGCCTGGATGCACCATCGAAATCGAGATCGAGATCGCAATCGACCCCGATACCGATCCCGATACCGATCCGCTGCGAGCAGGGAGAACGGGCATCGACTGGCTGACGAATCGCCTGCATCCGAAAGAGAGGAACCCATGGCCCACGTCTTGCGCATCGACCTTGCCGCCCGAACCGCCGCCGCCGAACCCCTGCCGGAGCGCTGGCACGGCCTGGGGGGGCGCGGCCTCACCTCGGCCGTGGTGGCCGAGGAGGTGCCCCCCGGCGCCGATCCCCTGGGCCCCGACAACCGGCTGGTGCTCGCGCCGGGGGTGCTCGCGGGCACCTCGGTACCCAACAGCGGTCGCCTCTCGGTGGGGGCGAAGAGCCCGCTGACGGGCACCGTGAAGGAGTCCAACTCGGGCGGCTCCGCGGCCCAGAAACTGGCCCGCCTGGGGATTGCCGCGGTGGTGCTCCAGGGCGCCTCCCGGGAGCCGGTCGTGGTGAAGATCGGGGCCGGAGGGGCCTCCTTCCACCCGGCCGGCGAGCTGTGGGGGCTCGGCAACTACGCAGCGGTGGAGAAGCTTCGGGCGGCGCACCCCGGCTGCGGCTTCGTCACCGTGGGGCCGGCCGGGGAGGCGGGGCTGCGGGCCGCGGCCGTCTGCGTCACCACCCCCGACTACCTGCTGCGCACGGCCGCCCGGGGCGGGCTCGGAGCGGTGCTGGGGGCGAAGGGGGTCAAGGCGGTGGTCCTGGACGACGCCGGGGCGCCCGGGGTGCCCCTCGCGAAGCCCGAGGCGTTCCAGGCCGCTTCCGGGGCCCTGGCCCGGGGCATCGTCGCCCACCCCCTGACCGGTGGGTTCCAGGCCCTGGGCACCGCCATGCTCGTCCCCCTCATCGACGAGCTCGGGGCGCTGCCCACCCGCAACTACTCCCAGGGGCGCTTTGCGGGGGCCGGAAAGATCGGGGGCGAGGCCCTGGCCGGCCTCATGGCCGCCCGGCCCGGGGCCTCGACGAAGCACCGCTGCATGGCCGGGTGCGTGATCCACTGCTCCCAGGTGTACACCGACGCAGACGGGGGCTTCGTCACCTCGGGCCTCGAGTACGAGACCCTGGGGATGGTGGGATCCAACTGCGCCGTCGACGACCCCGACGCCGTCGCCCGCATCGACCGGGCGTGCGACGACCTGGGGCTCGACACCATGGACGTGGGCGCCGCCCTGGCCGTGGCGATGGAGGCCGGCAAGCTCCCCTGGGGCGACGGGGCCCGGGCGCTCGCCGCGGTGGAGTCGATCCGCTCCCGCGACCCCCTGGGGCTCCTCCTGGGCAGCGGCTGCGCCGAGACCGGCCGGGCCCTGGGCGTGGCGCGGGTGCCCGTGGTCAAGGGCCAGTCCCTGGCCGCCTACGACCCCCGGGTGCTCAAGGGCACCGGCGTCACCTACGCCACGAGCCCCATGGGCGCCGACCACACGGCGGGAAACGCCCTGCCGAGCCCCAGCAACCCCTCCTACGACCCCTCGAGCCCCCAGGGGCAGGGCCAGATGTCGGCCTTCCTCCAGACCTACTTCGCCGCCATCGACACCCTGGGGGTGTGCCTGTTCGCCTCCCTGCCCATCCTGGAGGCCCCCGAGCTCCAGGAGCACCTGGCGGCGGCGGTCGCGGCCAGGCTCGGCACGGAGGTCCCCGCGGGATATCTCGCGCGCCTGGGCGAGTCGGTGTGCCGCCGGGAGCGCGACTACAACGAGCGGTGCGGCTTCGGCCCCGCCCAGGACCGCCTCCCCGCCTTCTTCGCCGCCGAGCCCCTGCCCCCCCACGGGGGCGTGTGGGACGTGCCCGACGCCGACGTGGACGCGGTGTGGGGCTAGGACTTGTCCGTTGTCCGTGGTCCGCGGTCCGTTGGGGATGGCGGGTCGCACGCGGCGGGCGGCTCGTCGGAGGCTCACCCGTCACCCGTAACCCGTCACCCTGAGGTGCAGCCGTGCGCATCGCCGTCATCGACACCGGGGTGAACCCCTGGCACTCCCACGTGCGGGGGAGGGTGGAGGGGTGCCGGGTGCGGGTGGGGGCCGACGGGAGCATCCGGGAGGACGGAGACTTCCGGGACCCCGTGGGACACGGCACGGCGGTGGCAGGGGTGCTGCGCGAGGCCCTGCCGGAGGCGGAGCTCTTCGCCGTGCGGGTCTTCGGCGACGACGCAGCGACCTACCCCTCCCTGGTGGCCCGGGGCATCCTGCTGGCCGCGGCCGAGGGGTGCCGGGTGCTCAACCTGAGCCTCGGCGTGGCGCCGGGGCCGGGGGCCGCCCTTCTCGCCCAGGCCTGCGAGGCCGCCGCGGAGGCCGGGTGCGTGCTCGTGGCGCCGGCCCTCCCGAACCGACCCGACGGGGCCGAGCTGCTCCCCGCCGCCCTGCCGGGCGTGTGCCGGGCGCTGGCCGATGACGGGCTCTCCCCCGGAGAGGTCCTCCCCGCCCCCGGCGCCCCGCGCACCTGGCGGGCCGCCGGCCGCCCCCGCGACCTCCCCGGGCTCCCCCCGGGGGCCAACCTCTGGGGCTCGTCGTTTGCCTGCGCCCGGGTCGCAGCCCACCTGGCGCGGGCGCAGCTCACGCGGACGTGTCGCGCGGCCGGGTAGGAGCGGCCTCGGCCGCCAACGTCATCCGCGGATCCTCCTAAATCCACCACCAAATTCTGGGGCGGGGTCCGGGAGCCCCGGAGCGGAGCCCCGTACCGCATCGACCGATCCTCCACAGCCGGTGGACACCGGTGAAGCGAGGCGCACCGGTTCCGTGAGGGACCTCTCCTCCAACTGGCGCGGATTGCGGGGCGCAGCGCAGGGGCTCCCGGACCCCGCTCGCCACCGAGGTGGTGGATCGTGGTCCTACAAAGGCCTTGACCGGTCCGGGGCATGCCGCTATAAAGACCCCCTCGCGGGCGATTAGCTCAGTGGTAGAGCACTGGCCTCACATGCCAGGGGTCGCAGGTTCGAGCCCTGCATCGCCCACCAGACGACGAGAGGGACCCCGACCCCCACCGGGTCCCCTGAACGTAGCCTGTCGGAAACGACAGGCTATGCTTTTTTCTGCCTTCGGGCTCGAGTCCGTGCCAGGTGGGGCGCTGCGCCGAGGGCTACCCTTCACCTTCCAACCTTCACCAGGGGAGGCGCGCGTGTTCGAGGTCCTGGGAGGCTTCGGGGCGGGCACGCTGGGCCTTCGGCTCTCGGGCCGGCTCGGTCGGGGCGACGTGCGGGCCATGGACGGCCTCGTGGAGGAGGCCCTGGGGGGCGCCGCGACCCTTCGCGTCCTCGTCGTGGTGGACGGCCTCCAAGGCTTCGCGGCCGGCGCCCTGTGGAAGGACCTGGTGCCCGCCGCCCGCCACCTGGCGCGCATCCGGCGGGTGGCCGTGGTGGGGGGCCGGGAGTGGGAGGGCTGGTGGGAGGCCCTCGTCGCCCGCGGGCCGCCGGAGGGCACCGGCGGCGCCGTCCCGGCCCTGCCCCGGGTGCGCTTCTTCGAGGGGCAGGAGGCGGAGGCGGCCCGGCGCTGGCTCGGGGCGGAGGACAAAGAAGGATGAGGGCTCCTGGGATCCTGGTACTGGCGGGATCTCTGTGCTTTGCCGTCGCCGCGTGCGTCGGGGGCCCCCTGGGGTGGGGCGCGGTGGGGGGACTCGGCGCCCTCGGGACGGCGGCCCTGTGCCTGGGGAGCACCGCGGAGGGGCGGATGCCGGCCCTGCACCTCCTGCTCCTCTTCCTCCTCCTGGCGGCCCTGCCTCGCCTGCTCCCGCCAGGCCTCGCCCTCTGGCCGTGGAAGCTGCTGCT
>JBFLZB010000060.1 GCA_040756475.1 Thermodesulfobacteriota bacterium | reverse complement strand
GCCTTCCGGGAGGCGGTGCAGGGGCTCCCCCTGCCCGTGCTCGCCCTCGGGGGCGTGACCCCGGAGCGCCTGGCCCCCGCCGCCGCCGCCGGGGCGGCCGGCGCCGCCGTCCTGGGCTCCCTCTTCCAGGCCCCCGACCTCGAGGCCCAGGCTCGGGAGTACCGGGAGGCGGCCCAGAGGGCGTGGGGCCCCAACCCCCAACCCCTGACCCCCAGCCCCAGGAGCTTCCCATGACCACTCCCACTCCCCCCCGCGCCCTCACCATCGCCGGCTCCGACTCGGGGGGCGGGGCGGGCATCCAGGCGGACCTGCGCACCTTTGCGGTGCTGGGGTGCCACGGGTGCTGCGCCATAACCGCGGTGACGGCCCAGAACAGCCTGGGGGTGCAGGGAGTGTACCCCCTGCCGCCCGAGGCGGTGGAGGCCCAGTTGGAGAGCGTGCTCTCCGACATCGGGGCCGACGCGGCCAAGACCGGGATGCTCTTTTCGGCGGAGCTCATCGGCGCGGTGGCCCGGGTGCTGGGGCGGCGGCCGGTGGCGCGGCTGGTGGTGGACCCGGTGATGGTCGCCAAGGGGGGGGCGCCGCTCCTGCGCGACGATGCCCGGGAGGCGCTGGTGCGGGAGATCCTGCCCCGGGCCCTGCTGGTGACCCCCAACCTGCCCGAGGCCGAGGTGCTCTCCGGGCGGGGCATCCGCTCCGAGGACGAGGCGTGGGAGGCGTGCGGCCGCATCCTGGATCTGGGCCCCGGGGCGGTGCTCCTCAAGGGGGGGCACGGGGAGGGGGAGTGGGTGGAGGACCGGTACCTGGACCGGGAGGGCGCGCGGGAGACCTTCCGGTCCCCCCGGGTACCCACCCGCCACACCCACGGCACCGGGTGCACGCTCTCGGCCGCCATCGCGGCCCGCCTGGCCTGGGGCGACCCGCTCCCCGAAGCCGTGGCCCGGGCTCGGCAGTTTCTGCTCGCGGCGATCCGCGAAGGCTACGCTCTGGGGGCCGGCCACGGCCCCACCAACCCCCATGCGGCGGCGATGCTCACCGCGAAAGGCGAACGGCGATGACGATTCTGGAGGCAGTGCGGGCGGGCAGGGTCCCGGCCGAGGTGGAGGCGGCGGCGCTCGCCGAGAAGGTGGATCCGGAGGTCCTGGCCGCCGCGGTGGCCCGGGGCGAGGCCCTGGTGTGCAAGAACCGCCACCGGGCCGGGTGCCGGCCCCTGGCCATCGGCGCGGGGCTGCGCACCAAGGTCAACGCCAACATCGGCACCTCCAAGGACCAGATGGACCCGGAGCGGGAGATGGCGAAGCTTGCCGCCGCCCTGGAGGCCGGGGCCGACACGGTGATGGACCTCTCCACGGGGGGCCCCCTGGGGGAGATCCGGCGCCGCATCCTGGAGCAGTGCCCGGTCCCCGTGGGCACCGTTCCCCTCTATGAGGCCGGGGCCCGCACCGCGGCGGCGGGGCGCAGCGTGCCCGAGATGGACCCGGAGGAGATCTTCCGGGTCATCGAGGAGCAGGCCCGGGAGGGGGTGGACTTCGTCACGGTCCACTGCGGCATCACCCGGCAGGGCCTGCGGCATCTGGAAGGGCACCGTCGCCTCCTGGGGGTGGTGAGCCGGGGCGGGTCCTTCACCGTGGCGTGGATGCGCCGCAACGGGGCCGAGAACCCCCTGCACGAGCACTTCGACCGGCTGCTGGGGATCTGCCGGGAGCACGAGGTGGTGCTGAGCCTGGGAGACGGCTTCCGGCCCGGGGCGCTCGCCGACGCCACCGACCGGGGCCAGGTGCACGAGCTCCTGGTGCTCGGCGAGCTCACCCTGCGGGCCTGGGACGCGGGGGTGCAGGTGATGATCGAGGGGCCCGGCCACGTGCCCCTGGACCAGATCCAGGCCAACGTGCTCCTCCAGAAGCGCCTGTGCCACGGGGCGCCCTTCTACGTGCTGGGGCCGCTCGTGACCGACGTGGCCCCCGGCTACGACCACATCACCTCGGCCATCGGGGGCGCCATCGCCGCCATGGCCGGGGCCGACATCCTGTGCTACGTGACCCCCTCGGAGCACCTGGGCCTGCCCACGGTGGAGGACGTGCGGGAAGGGGTGATCGCCTCGCGCATCGCCGGGCACGCGGCCGACGTGGCCAAGGGGGTGCCCGGGGCGCGGGAGTGGGACGACGCCATGGCCCGGGCCCGGGCGGCGCTGGACTGGGAGAAGCAGTACGCCCTGGCCGTGGACCCGGCCCGCGCCCGGGAGCTCCGGAGCCGCAGCCTCCCGGCGGATGCGGACGTGTGCACCATGTGCGGGGAGTTCTGCGCGATCCGGGGCTACGCGGAGAGCTGCGGGGCGGCGGGGTAGGGGGGGGCGGAGTGCCGCGTGCCGGGTACCGGGTGCCGGGTACCGCGTGCCGGGGGTGGTCGCCGGCCTTACCGATACACCTCCCGGCGGTGGCCGATATCTACGACGAGAACCAGGAGCCGATCGTCCTCGATCCGGCACAGGAGCCGATAGGACCCCACGCGGTAGCGCCAAAAGCCCGACAGGGGACCGGTGAGTGGGTCGCCCAGATGCCGGGGGTCTTGGGCCGGGGCGATCCTGTCACGCAGGAAGTCGCGAAGTCTCCGGGCTTGTTGCCGGTCGAGGGCGCGCAGATTCTTGAGGGCGCTGTCGCTCCACTCAATCGTCCAGGCCAAGCTCGCGCTCCACTTCTTCCATGGAGTACGTGCGCTGCATGGTGCGGTAGGCCTGTGCGGCGGCTTCGTAGTCGGCCCGGTCTTCGGCGGCCTGGTCTTCGAGGCGCTGGCGCAAGAGCTCGTTGACGACCTGGGAGACGGTGCGGTGGATTTCGGCGGCGCGCGCCTTGAGCGCTGCCAGGACGTCGGGCTCGAAGTCGATCTTGACGGCTTCGGACATGGGATTACCTCTCAATGGACAGCACCCGGAAAAGTGCACCGACAGCCACCGCCACGGACACCCCAAGAAGGGTGCCGTACGCTGCTGCATCTTCGGACACACGAAACAGGATCGGGGACGGAACGCCGCATAGTACGCGCGAGAAGCGGCCTCATCCGGGTGACCCGCATCGAGGAGCACCCGGGCGGCGGCCAGCGAAGATTGGGCGCGCGCCAGGTTTGCCTCGACTTCCCGCTCTCTCGGGTCGTTCACAGTGGCTTGCCTTGCCGCTTTGCGTTTCGATACAGCTGGGTCTCTCCGCGTTCGAAGGCGTCGACAGAGGCCGGCTTGGCGGAAATGAGCCGGTCCGATCCGAGCTGCACCGGGTAGAGGATATCCGCGAGAGTCCGCAGCTCCTCGAAGTAGTCGAGCGGCCGGCGCAGGAGGACGAGCAGGTCGAGGTCGCTCTCCGAACCGGCCTCTCCCCGGGCTGCGGAACCGAAAAGCCACAGGCCGGCCAGCCGCGGACCGTAGTGGGCCTTCAGGGTCTCCTTGCACTGGTCGGTTACGGTGGACATGGGCGGCGTGCTCTACAGAAGCTTCACGAGCGTGGCGACGATGCCGATGGCGACCACGATCATGCCGCCGAGACGAATGATGAGCCGGTACTCCAGCTCGCGAAGGTCCCTCTTGGTGTCCAGCTCGCTCACGATGATGTCGGCCAGGGCTTCCGCCTGCACTTCGGCCTGCTCCTCCGTGAACCCAACGGCCCGCAATTTCTTCGCGTACTGGAGAGTGTCGAAGGCGGCAGTCTGGGGCATGGGATCTTCCTCGCCTCGGTACGGCAACACAAACGGCACCTTCTCGCCGGTCCCCGTCCGGCACAGGTGTGCGCGCCCGCAGTGGCCCGCAGTGGAGCGAGAACCACCATAGCAGAAACGCGCAATTGGCGGAAGGCGCTCCGGCGGCCCTCTCGCCCCCCCGGGAGGCCGTTGCAGGATCGGCGGGGCGGCGGTCAGGCGGCGGCGGAGAGGGAGGCGCGCAGGGCTTCGAGCTGTTGGCGGTGGCCCTCGTCGCTGGTGACGAGGCCTTTGAGGAGGTTTCGGAACTCGGCGCCGCCCACCTCGACGAAGGCGCCCTTGTCGCGCTCCAGGGTGGTGGACTCGGCCAGGATGGCCCAGTCCAGCGCCTCGTGCAGCGGGATGCCCCCCTCGGAGCCGAGGGCGGCAAGGATGCGCCCGATGCCCTTTCGGAGCCGCTCCACGTTGCCGGCGAAGGATTCCTTCACCTGAACGCGGCCCTCGTGGTCCTTGGCCACGCTGCGCAGGAAGTCGAAGGTGCGGGCGTGGGATTCTTCTTCCTCGGCCAGGGAGAGGAAGAGGCGCCGGACCTGGGGGGGCTCGGGGAAGGCCCCGGCCAGGGCCCGGTAGAAGTCGCGTACCAGGCGCTCGGTGTCGGCGCAGGAGCGCAGGAAGTCGGAGAGTCCGGCCAAGGGGGTTCCTCCCGGGGTGGGCGACGGCAGGTCGCGGGTAGCATTTCGGCCCGCGGGCCCGGGAGCTTGAGAGAGCTTGAGGGCTTGACAGGAGCAGTTGCGCCGGTATTCCTGAGGGCCATCCGACGATGGGCGCCCGCGGGGCGCCCAGACCCAGGAGGTGGCACGATGCCCCTGTACCCGTACCGCTGCCCCAAGTGCAAGGTGGACTTCGAGGTGGAGATGCGCCTGAGCGAGGTGGGGAAGAAGAAGGTCGCCTGCCCCCACTGCAAGGGGAAGAAGGTGGAGCGCGTCTACGCCGCCTTCTTCGCCAAGACCAGCCGCAAGTCCTGATCCCTACCCCACGCCGACCCGGGGGCACAGCTCCCGCAGGGGGCAGGCGGGGCAGCGGGGCTTGCGGGCGGTGCAGACGTCGCGGCCCAGGTGGGTGAGGAGGTTCGAGAAGGCCACCCGGCGGTCGGCGTCCACCAGGGGGGTGAGGTCGTCCTCGATCCGGTCGGGGTCGGTGTGGCGGGTGAGGCCCAGGCGGTAGGCGACCCGCTTGACGTGGGTGTCCACGAAGATCGCCGGCACGCCCCGGCTGTTGCCCAGGACCAGGTTGGCGGTCTTTCGCCCCACCCCCGGCAGGGTGACCATCTCCTCCACCGTGCCCGGCACATCTGCCCCGAACCGCGCCACGAGCTCGCGGCAGCAGGCCTGGAGCGCCCGGGCCTTCTGGCGGTAGAAGCCCGTGGAGCGCACGGCTTCCTCGAGGGCCTCCAGGGGGGCCTCGGCGAAGGCCCGGGGGTCGGGAAACCGGGCAAACAGGGTGGCCGTCACCCCGTTGACGCGCTCGTCGGTGCACTGGGCCGCCAGGATGGCGGCCACGAGCAGGGTAAAGGCGTTCGTGAACCGCAGGGCGGGGGTCTCGGGGTACCGGGCCCGCAGGATGGCGTCGATCTCACGGATCCGCGTGGGTTCCTCCACCCTCGACTCCTTTCTCGGGCTCGTGCACGGCGACCCGGTGCCAGCCCTGGTGGGGGTTCCACTTCCAGCGGTGGCGCCGGCTGGCTCTGCGGTGCTTTACCTTGAGCCGGTAGGCCACCACCGCCTGGTAGGTGAACCAGTAGCCGGTGACCGCCATGGGGATGGCCGCCAGGAATCCCCCCACCAGGAGGGGCAGGAGGATGTTCCCGGTGAGGTCGCCCACGTGGGTGATGGCGTGGCGGAAGCCCTCGGGGGGCCGCAGGGGGTAGCCCAGGAAGAACGCGCCCAGGGCGTAGGTGATCAAGTAGACCAGGGGCGCGGTCACCGGGTTGGTGATCCACACCCCCGCCGCCGCCGCGATCTTGCTCTGGCCCATGACCGCGGCGATGGCGATGGCGATGGGCATCTGGATGCCGATGGTCGGCGTCAAGCCCACGGCGAGCCCGATGGCCATGCCCATGGCCACCTCGTGGGGCTTTCCGTGGAGGCGCACCGACCGGTAGTAGACGTAGCGAAAGGTCTTGCGGAGGTTCATGCACAGCCGCCGCGCAAACGGGCAGGAAGCGGCGGCAGCTTACCAACATTCCCGTGCTGGGGCACAGGAGAAAGAAATATGAGCCTCCGTCACTCCACCTTCACCTTCACGCCCCGGGGCTTGGAGGGCTCGGCCTTGGGCAGGGTCAGCGTGAGGACGCCGTCCTTGAGCCTGGCCTTGGCCTTGTCGGCCGCGATGGGGGCCGGCAGGGGGACGACGCGCTGGAAGGAGCCGAACGAGGTCTCCCGGTAGTGGTAGTTCTGCTCCTTGGTCTCCTTCTCCTGCTTGCGCTCGCCCCGGATGGTGACGCTCTGCTCCATGATGTTGACGTCCACGTCTTCCTTCTGGAGCCCGGGCACCTCGGCCGTGAGGATCAGCTCCTTCTCGGTCTCGCGCAGATCGATGCTCGGGGCGAACACCCCCTCGGCCGGGGCGAGCCAGCCGCCGGACCAGGGCTTGGGCCAGCCCCGGAAGAAGTCCTCGAAGAGGCGGTCGACCTCCTGGCGCAGGCTGCGCACGGGCTCGAGCTCGCTTCGGGGTTCCCACTTCACGAGAGCCATGACCATCCTCCTTTCTCCGCGGGTTCGGCGCAGGGGCGGGCTCGGGCGCCCCCGCTTCTGCATGGGAAGGGTCCGCGGATCGCGAGAAAAAACTAATCCCCGCAACGGTGGTGTCAAGGTTTCGGTGGGACCTTCCCGTAAGCGTTGGTGAGGGGGAACCGGCGGTCCTTTCCGAAGGCGCGGGGGGTGATCTTGAGGCCCGGGGCGGCCTGGCGCCGCTTGTACTCGTTGGCGTCGACTAGGGCGATCACCCGGGCCACGGTCTCGGCCCCGAACTCGGCCTCGAGGGTCTCGCGGGCCCGGTCTTCCTCCACGTAGCCCTGGATGATGGGATCGAGCACCTCGTAGGGGGGCAGGGAGTCGGAGTCCCGCTGGTTGGGCCGCAGCTCGGCGCTGGGCTCCTTGTCGAGGACGGCCTGGGGGATCCAGGGCCCCGGGGCCTGGGCGTTGCGCCACCGGGAGAGCCGGTACACCAGGGTCTTGGGCACGTCCTTGAGCACGTTGAGGCCCCCCGCCATGTCGCCGTAGAGGGTGCAGTACCCCACGGAGGTCTCGCTCTTGTTGCCGGTGCTCAGAAGGAGCCACCCGAACTTGTTGGAGAGCGCCATGAGGAGCGTGCCCCGGATGCGGGCCTGCACGTTCTCCTCGGCCACCCCGGGCGGGGTTCCCGCGAACTGGGGGGCCAGGGTGTCGAGAAAGGCCTGGAAGACCCCGGAGATGGGGATCTCGCGGCACGCGATGCCCAGGTTGCCGGCGAGCTCGAGGCTGTCGCTCACGCTGCCCGGGCTGGAGTAGGGCGACGGCATGGTCACCCCCACCACCTGCCCGGCCCCCAGGGCGTCGGCCGCCACGGCGGCGGTGAGCGCCGAGTCGATGCCCCCGCTCAGGCCCAGGAGCACCTTGCCGAAGCCGTTCTTGCGGGCGTAGTCCCGGCAGCCCAGGACCAGCGCCCGGTAGATCTCCTCTTCTTCCCCCATGGGGCCGAGCTCCCGGCGGGGCAGGGGGGGGCGGGGGCCGGCGGGGAGCTCGGGCAGGACCACGGGCTCCCCCAGGGGCGTGGCCAGGGCCTCCCGGCGCAGGGCCACCCGGCGGCGGGGGTCGCGCAGGCGCTGGGCGAACACCTCCCGGGGGTCCACGTCGGCCACCACGTGGTCTTCCTCGAAGGCCAGGCCCCGGGCCAGCACCTGCCCCCGGGGGGAAAAGACGAGCGAGTTGCCGTCGAACACCAGCTCGTCCTGGCCCCCCACCAGGTTGCAGAAGGCCAGGATCGCCGCGTTGTCGGAGGCCCGGGTGCCGAGCATGGTCTCGCGGAAGGCCACCTTGCCCGCGTGGTACGGGGACGCCGAGATGTTGATGAGGAGCTCGGCCCCTCCCAGCAGCGCCTGGGTGCGCCCGGGCCCCGACGGGTACCAGAGGTCTTCGCAGATGGTGACCCCGAAGGTGCAGGCTCCCAGGCGAAACACCCGGGTCTCGTGGCCGGTCTGGAAGTAGCGGTCCTCGTCGAAGACCCCGTAGTTGGGCAGGATGTTCTTTCGCACCACGGCCCGCAGTTCGCCGTTGTGGAGCACGGCGGCGGCGTTGTAGAGGTCGTCGTCGCGCTCCACGAAGCCCACCACCGCGGTGAGCCCCCGGGTGTGCTCCCGCAGGTCGTCGAGGGCCTTGAGGTTGTCTGCGACGAACCGGGACTTGAAGAGGAGATCCTCGGGGGGGTAGCCCACCAGGGCGCACTCGGGGAAGACGGCGATGTCGGCGCCCCAGCGGCGCGCCCGGTCCAGGCCGTCGCGGACCTTGGCCGCGTTGCCGGCCACGTCGCCCACCGTGGCGTTCATCTGGCTCAGGAAGAGTCGGACCATGGGGAACTCCGGGAGTGAGGGGCCGGGAGTCAGTGGCCCGGGGTGAGGGGCCGGGTGCCGCCGGCTGAGCCTAGTGGAAGGGCGGCGCCGGCGCAACGGCGTTGATGGGCGGGGACGGCGGGTGTTACCGTTTCGCGGGGTGCTGCCGGACCCCGGACCCAGTGGACCACGTGGACGCAGTGGACGACGTGGACGCCAGGAATGAGGATCGCCCGCATGAACCGGTTTGTCGTTGCGGCCCGGGGGGCCGCGCTCTTGGTTGCATCCGTGGCCCCCGCTGCCCGCGCCGCCCTGCCCCAGAGCCCCCGGGAGACCCCGGTGGTGCTCGCGGTGCGGAAGGCCTCGCCGGCGGTGGTCAACATCTCCACCGAGACGGTGGTGCGCACCCAGAGCCCCTTTCGGGGGTTCAGCCCGTTCTTCGACGACTTCTTTCGCGACTTCTTCGGCGAGCTGCCCGGGCAGGAGCGCCGGCAGCAGGGCCTGGGGTCGGGGGTGCTCATCCGCCCCGAGGGGATCGTGCTGACCAACGAGCACGTGATCCAGAGCGCGTCGCGCATCCTGGTGACGCTCGCCTCGGGGGAGGAGTTCGAGGCCAGCCTGGTGGGGGCCGACAGCCGCACGGATCTCGCGGTGCTCCGGGTGGAGGCCCAGGCCCCCCTGCCCCACCTGCCCATGGGGACCTCCGCGGATCTCATGATCGGCGAGACCGTGATCGCCATCGGCAACCCGTTTGGCCTCTCCCACACGGTGACGACCGGGGTGGTGAGCGCGCTGGACCGCACCATCCGGGGGGCCAACGACCGGGTCTACGCCGACTTCATCCAGACCGACGCCTCCATCAACCCCGGCAACTCGGGAGGGCCCCTCCTGAACCTCCTGGGGGAGCTGGTGGGCATCAACTCGGCGATCTATCAGCGCGCCGAGGGGATCGGATTCGCCATCCCCATCGACAAGGCGCGGCGCATCGTGGAGAGCCTGCTGGCCTACGGCAGGGTGTACCGGGCGTGGCTCGGCCTCCACGTGCAGGACCTCTCCCCCGAGCTGGCGCGCCACTTCGGGGTGGCAGGCCGCAGCGGCGTGCTCGTGACCCGGGTGTTCGAGGAAAGCCCCGCCCAGCGGGCGGGGCTGCGGCGGGGCGACGTGCTCCTGGAGCTCGACGGCACCGCGCTCGCGGATCGGGACGGCTTCTTCGAGCGCCTGGCGGGCTACACCGTGGGGAGCCGCCTGCGCTTCCGGGTGGCCCGGGAGGGCGGGGAGCGCACGGTGGAGGTGGAGGCCCGGGAGATTCCCCCCGGGTACGCCCAGGCTCTGAGCGAGACCTGGCTCGGCCTCACGGTGGAGGAGAACTCCGCCGCCCTGGCCCGGCGCCACGGCCTGGCCACCAACCGGGGCCTGGTGGTCACGCAGGTCCTCCGGGGGAGCGCCGCGGCCGCCGCCGGCATCGAGCCCGGCGACGTGCTGCGCCAGGTGAACAGCGCCCCCGTGGACACCGCCGACCAGTACCGCGAGGCGCTCCTCGCCGCGAGCCAGCGGGAGACCGTGGTGCTCCTGGTGCAGCGGGGCCGGGCGGGGTACTACGTGAGCCTGACCCCCTGAGTGGAGGATCGGGGGGCCAACCCTTTACATCGCTATCGGTATCGGTATCGAAATCGAAATCGACCCCCGATCCCGACCCCAATTTCGATGAGAGCCTGAGCACGGCGGGCTCGTTCGAAGGGGGGACCCCGGGCGCCCTGTGGTCTTGTGCCGGCGCGTGGGCAGGGCTACCTTGGCCAACAGCGGGCAGGGCTGCATCGATGGTCCCAGGAGGATGCCATGTTGTCGGTGAGGGGAGTGTACCGAGATGGGAGGGTGGAGCTGCTGGAGCCCATTCCAGCGGTCAAGAGCGCGAGGGTCATCGTGACGGTGCTGGATGAGCCACGTGAGGGCGAAAAGCCGGCAAATCTCGGGGTGTTCGATGACCTCGTGGGAGTGGTCGAGGTGCGAGAGGACGGCGCTCGAGAGCATGACCGCTACCTGGCCCGCGTACCTACGCCGACACCCCCCTGAGCTTTACCGACTGCACGAGCTTCGTGCTCATGCAACGGGAAGGGCTCCGGCACTATGCCGGCTTCGACCGCCACTTCCGGGGAGCCGGCTTCGTGCCCGTGCTGGAGGCCAGTTCCTGACTCCGCCTAGCCCCCCTCGTCGGTTCCCTCCGTCGTCCCTGCCCCCCGGATCACCACCCAGTCGAAGGGGGGGCCCGCGGCGGGCTCCTTCTTGCCGATCACCCGCAGGCCCTCCAGGACCACCTGGACCAGGGTATCTCCCGACGCCCCCGCGGCCAGGGCCCGGCCGAGGCGGGCCTCCAGGCCCAGCCGGCGGGGGGCGGTGAGGACCGCGCCGGTGGGCAGCAGCCGGTAGGGCTCGTGGTGGGCCTCGGAGGCGTAGAAGCGGAAGGCGTGGGTTCCCGCGCCTTCCTGCCCGGCCAGGAGCACGTAGGAGAGGCGGTGGGCGTGGGGGTGGATGCGGAACCACCGCTCCCCCTGGCGGATGAACTCGGCGTACTCCTTCTGGAAGACCGAGACGGCGTAGGCCTCCAGGTCCTCCAGGTGCGGCGACGCCCGGCCCTGGAGGAACCGGTGCAGGCTGCGGCTCACGGCGATCCCCACCGCGGCCCCGCTGGTGGCGACCGCCGCGGAGGCGCCCAGGGGGAAGAGCTTTCGCAGGGCGTGGATTTCGTCTCGCCCGCGCCGCTCCACGGCCACCCTGCGGTCCGCCGCCAGAAGCACCCCCCCCTCGAAACAGCACGCCACGAGCTGAGACATCCTCAACCCTCCTGCGGGTCCATCCTAGCCCCACCTGACTGCCCCACCAAGCCTTGACCTGGATCAATAGCGGAGTCTTCACGGCCGGGTATACTTCCGAGCCGACCGTCCCCGGCAAACCACCGCTGCGAGAGGCCCCATGTCGCCCATCCCGGGAAACTGCCGCACCACGGCCATGGGAATCCTGCCCCACACCGACGTGGACCGGGCCCTGGAGCTCGCCCTCTCCCTCGACATCCCCTTCTGGCCCCAGCTCCCCCGCCTCTCCTACTACGAAGACATGTACGTACAGGTCTCGGAGAACTTTCCCGGGGTGCGGATCGACGAGGAGCGCCAGCGGATCGACTTCTCCACCGAGCGCTTCTACGCAGAGCTGGAGGATTTTCTGGCCCGGATGGAAGACCCGGAGCTCTACCGGCTCTCGGAGCGCTACTCGGTGGTGTACCACCGGTTCCTCGAGCTCGACCTGTCGGGGTACGCGGCCATCCGGGGGCAGGTGGAGGGGCCGGTCTCCTTCGGGTTCAGCGTGAAGGACGAGAACGACCGCCCGCTCATCTACAGCGACGAGGTGCGCCCGCTGCTGCTGGACTTCATGGCGCGCAAGGTGTCGGTGATGGGCCGGGAGCTCGCCGCCAAGAACCCCAACGCCTTCATGTTCGTGGACGAGCCGGGGCTGGAGTTCATCTTCTCTTCCCTCTCGGGCTACAGCGACCAGAAGGCCCGGGAGGACCTGGACCACTTCTTCTCCCTGGTGGAGGGCAAGCGCGGCGTGCACCTGTGCGGAAACCCCGACTGGGACTTCCTCTTGCGCACCCCCATGGACGTGCTCTCCTTCAACGCCTTCGGGCGGGGAGACCGGTTCGTGAATTACATCCCGAGCCTCAAGCGCTTCCTCGAGCGGGGGGGGGTGGTGGGGTGGGGCATCGTGCCGGCCAACTACGACGAGTTTCGGGCCTCGGACCTCCAGGGCCTGCTGGACCACCTGGAGGGCCTGTGGGACACCCTGGAGAAGGGGGGCCTCACCCGGGAGGAGCTCCTGCCCAGGAGCCTGCTCCTGCCCGCCACCTGCGCCCTCGTGAACCCCGACCAGGGGACCACCGTGGAGGCGTGCTACGAGCTCTTGCGGGAGCTCTCCCGCCGGGTGCGCGAGCGGTATGGGCTGAAGGAGGGCGGGAGCGGTGCGGGTGCCGGGTAGGGCGCTCGGGGCGCTGGCGGCGCTCCTCCTGCTGGGCGCAGCCGGGCCGGAGGCCCCCGCTGCGGACGGGTTCGAGGGGCGGGCGGGGCTGGCGGAGGCTGCCCGGGCGTACCGCGAGGTGCTCCAGGCCGAACAGGACGAGGTGCGGGGGTCGGGGCTCGCGTCCCCCCGGGGCGTGGAGGAGGTGGTGCAGTTCGATCTGGCGTCCCACGCCTGCCACCGGGGGCCCGGCCAGGCGTACCGGGAGTACGAAGAGCCCGCGGTGCGGCAGGGGGACGCCGGAGAGGCGGCGGCGGTGCGGTACCCCTTTCGGGTCTTCTACCGCAAGGCCCTGACCCTGGACGAGCTCTTCCGCGCCGGGTGGGAGGAGGGCACCCCCGGAGCCCTGGAGGTGCGGTTCGAGGCCGAGCCCCGGGACGCGGGGGAGCCGCCCCGGTGGGTTCCGGTCTCCCGCCGGGAGGTGCTGCCCCAACTGGAGGGCAACAACCGAGGGGCGGGGCGGTGAGGTGCCGACTCTCGAAATCGGGATCGGTATCGGGATCGGCGTCAGGGTCGATACCGATAGCGATACCGATACCGATGATGCCGGGGGCGGCCCTCCGCACAGACGTCCATGACTTGGGGGGATACACCCATACTCGCGCGAGGCGCAGAGGGAGGATGGCCATGGCGGCACAGAGGAAGGGGAGGTGTTTCGTGGCGGCTCTCGGGCTGCTGGTCTGGGCGGCGGGGCCCGCCGCGGCCGCCGAGCCCGACGTGGCGGTGGCCTCGTGCTACGAGTGCCATGACGTCATCGAGTCCCTGCACAAGGGGGCCAAGCACGACGGCGTCAACTGCACGGCCTGCCACTCCGGGCTACAGGCCCACCTGAAGGACCCGGGCGCCGCGACCCGCCCGGTCACCGACCTCTCCTGGTACGCCTGCGGGGCGTGCCACACGGAGCAGCTCGAGAGCTTCCTCACGACCTCCTACCACCGGCCGGCCCGGGACGAGAAGAGCCAGCTCACCAACCGGTCTCCCAACCCCTTCTGGGACAAGCTCATGGCGGGCCACGGGTTCACCAAGGAGCACGCCCTCACCCGCAGCCACCCCTGGATGGTGGTGGACCAGTTCGTGGTCGACCGGGCCTTCGGCGGGCGGTTCCAGCCCAAGGAAGGCTGGCGTTACGTGGCCCAACCCGCGGGCAAGAAGACCTGGGACTACCTGGAGGACCGCTACCCCGACTCGAACGAGCACAAGGCCTTCCTGCCCCAGACGGCGGCGGCGGCCAACCCCGTGTGCTTCCAGTGCAAGAGCCAGGACCAGATCCTCGACTGGGCCTACATGGGCGACCCGGACGTGGGGGCCAAGTGGTCCCGGGCCTCGAACCCCGTGGAGGTGGCCCGCACCATCCAGCACGGGCTCAACTGCTTCACGTGCCACGATCCCCACGCCGCCAAGCCCCGGGTGGTGCGCGACGGCTTCATCGACGCCCTGACCCGGCCCGAGGCCGACACCCTGTGGCACAGGGATCCGGAGCGCACCAAGATCCAGGTGATCGACATGGGGGTGCGCGGCTTCACCCGGAAGATCGCCCTGCTGGAGAAGTACGACTCCCGCCTCCAGTGCGGCCAGTGCCACGTGGAGTACAACTGCAACCCCGGCACCGACGCCAAGACCGGCGAGCGGGTCACGATGGCCGACCGGCGCACCAACCACTTCCCCTACAAGGACGTGCTCGGCCTCTACGACCACTACGTGGGCCAGATCGCCTTCCTCGACTTCAAGAACAGCTTCACCGGCGGGTTCCTGTGGAAGGGGCAGCACCCCGAGTCCGAGACCTACTACAACTCGAAGCACGCCAAGGCCGGGGTCCAGTGCGACCACTGCCACGCGCCCAAGGTGAAGAGCGCGAAGACGGGGAAGGAGTACACCTCCCACTTCGCCACCACGCCCAAGGTGATGCTCCAGGAGACGTGCCTCAGGTGCCACGCCGACTGGGACGAGGAGCGGGCCCGCTACACCATCGACTCGGTCAAGGCCTACTTCAAGGGCAGGATGCGCAAGGCCGAGTTCTGGCTCGACCAGCTCATCGACAAGATCGTGGAGGCCAAGAAGGCCGGCGTGCCCGAGGGCGCGGTCAAGCAGGCCCAGGACCAGCACCTCAAGGCCCACATTCTGTGGGAGTACTGGACTGCCGAGAACTCCGACGGCTTCCACAACCCGGAGCTTGCCCGGGAATCCCTCACCCGCTCGGTGGACGAGAGCCAGAAGGGCCTCAAGATCCTCGACGAGGCGCTGGCGGGGATGGCGAAGAAGTAGGCCGGCCGTTTTCCGAAGCACCCGAAACGCGAAAGGCCGGGGCTGCACACGCCCCGGCCTGTGTCGGTGCTCGGAATCGGGACGGAGTCGTGCGCGGGATTTCCCCCGGCTTCAGCGATCGGAGGGGAAGCGTTGCCGGAGGAAGGCGAAGGTGCGCGCCATCTCGGGGAAGTACTGTCGGATGTGGCCGTAGATCCTGCGGGCTGCTCCCTCGTCGTAGATGTGGGAGGTCTCGTTTCGGTCGCGCAGCATCTGGAGCCACGCGGTCTCGTCGCCCAGCCAACCCGCCTGATACGCGCGCTGTAGCGCCTCCCGCGGCGTGCGGGTCTCGATGCCCTCTTCCTCCAGCGCGCGTTTCAGCGACTTCCAGAACAGCTCGATGACGAACTCGAAGCGCTGGATGGTGCCGTCGACCGCGAGGCTCGAGGTCTCCGGTTCCGCCAGCGCCTCCCGCAGGCGCTCCAGCGCGGAACCGAGGCTTCGAAGGCTTTGCTCGGCCCTAGTTCCTGGCATACCACACCACTCCCTCTTCCAGCACGCGTTCCCGGAGGGCCGCCGGCGCCTCCTCGAGCCGCACCACCTGTACCGGCACCGGAGAGTCGATCTCTTCGAGCCGGAAGGCAAAATCCAGCCAGACCCGCGGTTCGGCGCCGGGCGCCACCACGGCCAGATCCACGTCGGCGCGAGGGTCCGCGTCCCCCCGGGCCCTGGAGCCGAAGAGCAGCACCCGCCGCACCTGGGGCTGGGCAGCAGCCAGGCGCACCACCTCGCGCTCGACGCCTTCCGGTGCTCCCTTCATGGGTTCCTCCCCGGGGTTTCGGGCTGCCGTGCCGTGCACTGTACGGTGGGCCGCTCAAGGGGTCAAGGCGCGGCGCCGGTCTTGCAAAGGGTGTCCCCCGCGGGCATAAGATGCGCGTCTGCCCGAACCCCCCGACGGAGAATGCCGTGCGCCTTCAGGACCCCGAGACCCCTGCCCTCTTCCTGCGCCTCCTGGAGATCGTGGAGACGCTGCGCTCCCCCGGAGGCTGCCCCTGGGACCGGGAGCAGACCCCCCGGACCATCGCGCCCTACCTGGTGGAGGAAGCCCACGAGGTGGCAGAGGCGGTGGAGCGGGGCGACCCGGAGGAGTTGCGGGATGAGCTGGGGGACGTGCTCCTGGAGGTGGCCCTCCTGACCCAGATGGGCCGGGAAGCCGGCACGTTCACCGTGGCCGACAGTCTGCGCGCGATCTGCGAAAAGCTGGTCCGCCGCCACCCCCACGTCTTCGGAGACGCCCGGGCCCAGGACGCGGAGGCGGTGCGGGAGAGCTGGGCCAAGATCAAGGCCGGGGAAAAGCCCGGCCGCGGCGCGCTGGAGGGGGTTCCCCGGCGCCTCCCGGCGCTCCACCGGGCGCGGCGGGTCTCGGAGAAGGCGGCCGGAGTCGGCTTCGACTGGGCGGACCCCGCCGGGGTGCTGGAGAAGGTGGAGGAGGAGCTCGGGGAGCTGCGCCGCGCCATCGCCGCGGACGACCGCTCGGCGGCGGCCGAGGAGCTGGGCGACCTTCTCTTTGCCCTGGTGAACCTGGGCCGCCACCTGGACCTCGACCCGGAAGGAGCGCTCCACGGCACCACCGAGAAGTTTCTTGCCCGCTTCGCCCGGATGGAGGAGGTGCTGGCGGTTCGGGGCCTTCGCCCCGGCGATGCGTCCGTGGAGGAGCTGGAGCGGCTCTGGTGCGAGGCCAAGGCTGCCCTGCGGGAGTCGGAGCCGGGCGGGAAGGGCTGAGGCGAGGGGGGAAGTGCCCCCCGTCGGTATCGCTATCGGTATCGACCCCCGTTTTCGAACCCGATACCGATCCCGATACCGATACCGATACCGATCTGGGGAGGGTGGCTAGGCAACCCTCCGGCGGCCCAGCCGCCGGGCCAGCGCCCCCGAGAGCCGGGCGGCGTCGTGCAGGCCCAGCAGGTGGGCCGTCCCCAGGTAGGCACCGGCCCCGAGACCGATAAGGGCCGCCAGGGCTCCCGCGGCGGCCGCGCGGTTTCCCCCCCAGTCGACCCACAGGGAGCCCGCCCCCACCAGCGCGGTCATGGCCAGGGCCGCCCCCCCCATGCGCAGGAAGGAGCCCGCGAGCCTCCGATAGGGCAGGGGGCCCGCGCGGCCGCGCAGGTGCCACAGGAGGTAGGCGAGGTTGAGCCCGTTGGAGAGGGCGCTCGCCAGGGCCAGTCCCGCGTGCCGCAGGGGGCCCATGAGAAGGAGGCTCGCCACCACGTTGAGGGCGAGCGCCCAGAAGGCGGCCCACACGGGTGTGCGCATGTCGTGGAGGGCGTAGTAGGCCGGCACCACCACCTTGACCCCCGCCACGGGAATGAGCGCCAGGGCGTAGAAGGCCAGGGCCTGGGCCGTGGCGCGGGTCATCTCGGGGGTAAACGAGCCCCGCTCCAGGAGCACGGTGAGGATGGGCTGGGAGAGCACCAGCAGGCCCGCCGCCGCCGGCACCACGATGAACCCGGTCATCCGCAGGGTCTCCCCCAGGGTCTCCCGCAGGCCGGGCAGGTCGTTTCGGGCCGCGAGCCGGCTCAGGCTCGGCAGGGCCGCGGTGCCCGCCGCCACGGCGAACACCCCCAGGGGGAGCTGGAAGAGGCGTTCGGCGTAGTAGAGGTAGGAGACGCTCCCGTCCGGGAGCCAGGTGGCGAGCAGGGTGGAGACGAAGATGTTCACCTGGTACACCCCGACGCCGAACACCCGGGGGCCCAGGAGTCGCAGGATGCGGCGCACCGCCGCGTCGCGCCAGTCCCAGGCGAGCCGGAACGCAAAGCCCCGCACCCGGAGCGACCGCCACTGCACCCAGAGCTGGAGCACCCCCCCGGCCACCACCCCGTAGGCGGCGCTGCGCACGGGAGGGTCGGTAAAGGGGCTCAGCCCCACCACCGCGGCGATCATGGCCACGTTGAGGACCACCGGGGCCAGGGCCGGGGAGGCGAAGTCCCCGAGGGAGTTGAGCATCCCGCCCGCGAGCGCGGTGAGGCCGATGAGCCCGATGTAGGGGAAGACCACCCGGGTGAGCTGCACCGTGAGGTCGAACTTCTCGGGCTCCTGGGTGAAGCCCCAGGCCAGCGCCTTGACCAGGAGCGGCGCCCCCAGCACCCCCGCCGCCGAGACGGCCAGCAGCACCGCGCCCAACAGGGTGAAGCACAGGCGCCCGAGCTCGTCGGCCCGGGCGCGGCCCCGGGTCTCGAGGGTCTCCACGAAGACCGGGACGAAGGCCACCGTGAGGCTGCCTTCCGCAAAGAGGCTGCGAAGCATGTTGGGGAGCCGGAAAGCCACCAGGAAGGCGTCCATGGCGCCCCCCGCCCCGAAGTACGAGGCGGTGACCACGTCGCGCACGAACCCCAGCACCCGGGAGAGCATGGTGGCGCCCGAGAGAATCCCCACGGCGCGGGCGATGCGTCCGGTCTCGGTGCGGGCGCTGGTTTCGGCGGCGGGATCGCCTGGGGCCATGGGCAGGGGTCCTTGTCGCGGGGCGCACTGGCCGCGTAGCATACCACCCCGGCGGGAGCCTCCACGAGGGATTGGAGGGGAACCCGAACCGCCGCGGCCGCCCCGCAAAAGCGGTTCTCTTCCGGACCGTGTGGGTGGACCCGCTGGGGAGCGAACCCCGTCGTCTGGGCGCGTAGGGGCGCACAGCGTGCGCCCGGAGGGTTCGGGGTGGGCCCGAGGGCGGGCGCACGCTGTGCGCCCCTACGGGTGAAACGGCCGTATTCTCGATCTCTCAGCCGCTACGCGAACCAACACGGATCGGAACAGAGCCACAAAGGCACGAGACACAGGGGCTCTCTTTCGCTATCGGTATCGGTATCGCTATCGAAATCGACCCCGATCCCGATCCCGATCCCGATTTTGCGTTGGATGAACCCCATCGGAGAGCGCAGAGCCCATGCCCGTCGTCCTGGTCTTCGCCAAGGAGCCCCGCCTGGGCAGGGTCAAGACCCGGCTCGCCGCGAGCCTGGGGGCGGCGGCCGCCTGTGCCCTGTACGAGGCGTTTCTCGCGGACCTCGCCCGGGCCCTGGCCCGGCTGCCCGAGGCGGTAGACGTGGAGTGGTGGGTGGACGGGGACCCGGAGGTCCTGGCGGCGCTGGCGGGCCCGCGGGCGGCCCTGCGGGTTCAGCCGGCGGGAGACCTGGGGGACCGGCTCCAGGCCGCGTTTGCCTCGGCGCTGGGCGCGGGGAGGGGCCCGGCGGCCGCCGTGGGCACCGACTGCCCCCTCCTGGGGCCGGAGCACGTGGCAGCCCTGTGGGAGGCCCTGGGGCGGGGGGCCGACGCTGCGCTCGTCCCGGCGGAGGACGGGGGCTACGCCGCCCTGGCCCTGGCCGCCCCCAGCCCCGAGGCCTTCGAGGGCATCCCCTGGTCCACGGACGGGGTCCTCGAGGTCACGCTGCGCCGCCTGCGGGGCGCCGGAAAGCGGGTGGAGCTCCTCGCCCCCCTTCGGGACGCGGACGACCTGGGGGATCTGGAGCGGCTCGCGGAGCAGTTGGCGGGGCGGCCCGAAGCTGCGCCGGCCTCGGCCGCGGCCGTGCGGGGCGTGCTCGGGCCCCCGGGGCAGGGCGGCCCCCGGCCCGCCGCGGCGGTGGACGCCCTGGGGCGGGAGGTGCCCCTGGCCCCGCTGCCTCGGCGCATCCTGTCGCTCGTGCCAAGCGTTACCGAGTGCCTCTTCGACCTGGGGGCCGGCGAGCGGGTGGTGGGACGCACCGATTACTGCATCGCGCCGGCGGGCCGGGTGGAGTCCCTGCCCTCGGTGGGCGGCCCCAAGACCGTGGACGTGGCGGCGGCCGCGGCCCTGGCACCCGACCTGGTGCTGGCCAACGCCGAGGAGAACGACCGGGCACAGGTGGAGGCCCTGGCCGCCCGGGGCGTGCGGGTCCACGTGGCCTTTCCCCGCACCCTGGGGGAGGCGGCCCGGTTCCTGGAAGACCTGGGGCTGCTGCTGGGGGCGCGGGAGGCCGCCGGGGCCTGCGCGCGCCGGCTCCGGGCCGAGGCCGCGAGAGCTGCCGTTGCGCCCGTTCCGGTAGCCTGCCTGATCTGGAAGGGTCCCTACCTGACCGCGTCGGACGCCACCTTCACCTCGGCCGTTCTCGCGGCCGCCGGCGGGGCAAACGTCTTCGGCGACCGCGAGGGGCGCTACCCCGCCGTGACCCTGGCGGAGCTGGCCGCCGCCCGGCCCCGGGTGGTCCTCCTGCCCTCCGAGCCCTACGACTTCGGCGCCCGTGACGTTCGGGAAGTCGAAGCCGCCGTGCCGGGGGCCGCGGCGCTGCTGTGCCCGGGGGAGTGGGTCACGTGGTACGGGTGCCGGGTCGCGGAGGCGGTGCGGGATCTGCGCCGGCTCCTGGACCCCTATCGAGAGGCGCCGTGAGAGAGGAGGCCCCCGTGCCCACGGAGAGCCACAAGCTCATTGTCCTGGAAGACGTCTCCCGCATCGTCGCCGCTTCCCACGACCTGCGGGAGACCCTGGACCACATCACCGCGCTCCTGGCCGAGCGGATGGGGGTGGAGGTGTGCTCCCTCTACCTGGAGGAGGCGGACGAGCTGGTGCTGCGCTCCACCCGGGGGCTGGACGCCTCCGCCGTGGGGCGGGTGCGGATGGCGCCCGACGAGGGGCTCACGGGGCTGGCCTTCCAGACCGGCGGGCCGGTCAACGTGGAGCACGCCGACCGCCACCCCCGCTACAAGTTCTTCCCCGGCATCGGGGAAGAGGTCTTCCACGCCTATCTCGGGGTTCCCCTGATCCACCGCAGGCGCCCCATGGGCGTGCTCACCGTGCAGACGGTGGCGCCCCGGGCCTTTACCCCCGACGAGGTGCGCCTGCTGGTGACGGCGGCGAGCCAGATCTCCACCGTGGTCGCCCACGCGCGTCTCCTCCACGCCCAGGCCCGTGTACCGGAGCCGCCGGAGTCACGAGGGCCGGCTGCCTCGCCCGGGTCCGTTCTCCGGGGGATCGGGGTCGCCCCGGGGGTCGCCCGGGGGGCGGCGCTCCCCTTGACCGAGGAGATGGGGCTGGAGTACGCCCACGAGCCCCCCCGGGGAAGCGTGCAGGACGAGCGGGAGCGCTTCGAGGAGGCGGTGGCCCGGAGCATCGAGGAGGTGGAGGCGCTGCGCCGCGACGTGAGCAGCGCCCTGTCCCTCGAGGACGGGGCGATCTTCCACGCCCACCTCCTGATGCTGGAGGACCGGGGGCTCGGGGACCGGGTACGGCACCGGATCGAGGCGGGCGAGAGCGCCGCCCAGGCGGTCACCGCGGTGGGCCGGGACTACATCGAGACCTTCCGCAAGCTCGAGGACCCCTACCTGCGGGAGCGGGCCGCGGACGTGCGCGACGTGGCCCAGCGCCTGCTCCGGCGCCTGCGGGGAGGGGAAGGGGAGCCCGGGCGCCTGGAGCTGCGCGAGCCCACGGTGGTCATCGCCCGGGACCTCACGCCCTCGGAGTTCGTGCGCCTGATCCAGCCCAACCTGGCGGGGGTGGCGGTGGTGGCGGGGGGACGCAACTCCCACACCGTCATCCTGTGCCGCTCTGCCGGTATCCCGGCCGTGGTGGCCCTGCCGCCGGACCTTCCCCGGGTCGACCCCGGCCAGCCCGTGATCCTCGACGGCACCGCGGGCATGGTCTACCTCTCCCCTCCGGAAGCGGTGGCGCGGGAGTACGCCCGGCTCGCGGAGGACTCGGCCCGGGCCGACGAGGAGCTGCGCTCCCACGCGGGGGAGCCGGCAGTGACCCGGGACGGGATGCCCGTGCGGCTCCTCGGCAACGCCGCCCTTCTCTCGGACGTCCCGCGGATCCTGGAGGCGGGGGGAGAAGGGGTGGGGCTCTACCGCACCGAGTTTCCCTTCCTCATCCGCGCGAGCTTCCCCGACGAAGACGAGCAGGTGGAGATCTACGGGAAGATCCTGGCGGCCCTGGGGGGCCGGCCGGCCACCCTGCGCACCCTGGACGTGGGGGGCGACAAGACCCTGCCCTACCTTCCCCTGCCCCGGGAGGACAACCCCCACCTGGGGTGGCGGTCCATCCGGGTGAGCCTGGAGATGGAGGAGCCCTTCCGCATCCAGGTGCGGGCGCTCCTGCGGGCGAGCCTGCTGGGGCCCTTGCGGGTGGTCTTCCCCATGATCTCCACGGTGGGCGAGCTGCGGCGCGCCCGGGGGATCGTGGACGAGGAGCGCGACGTCCTGGCCGAGCGGGGGATCCGGGTACCCCCGGTGCCCGTGGGGGCCATGATCGAGGTGCCTTCGGCGGCCCTGGCGGTGGAGCACCTGGCGCCCCTGGCCGACTTCTTCTCCCTGGGCACCAACGACCTGGCCCAGTACCTGCTGGCAGTGGACCGGGCCAACCGCCGGGTGGCCCATCTCTACGAGCCGCTCCACCCGACGGTGCTGGGGGTGATCGCCCGGGTGGTGGAGGGCGCCCGCCGGTGGGCCCGGCCGGTGGGAGTGTGCGGCGAGATGGCGAGCCGGGTCCTGGGGGCGGCGGCGCTCCTCGCCCTGGGCGTGGACGAGCTCTCGGTGAGCCCCGGGAGCCTGCCGCGGGTGCGCCGCTTCCTCCAGACCGCCGATGCCGGGCGGCTGCGCCGGCTCGCGCCGCGCCTCACCGCAGCCCCGGACGCGGGAGACGCGCGGGCGCTGCTGCGCGAAGAACTGGCGGAGCAGCGCGTGCCCGAGCTCCTCTTCGCCGGGGAGTGAGGGCGCCTCCGCTGCGGCCCGCCCCCCCAAAGCCCCCCCCTTCACATCGCTATCGGTATCGCTATCGGTATCGAAATCGAAATCGCTACCCCGATACCGATACCGATTTCGATTTCGATTGGGTAAGGGGACAGGGGCTGACATGCCGCTCCTTGACGCCCCCCGTCCCCGGTGTTTGACTGGGAACACCCGCGTCGCGCGGACGCGGCGTCCCCATCGAGACCAGGGCCGAGACCGGGCCCGAGGCCAGGAGGTGCCCCGTGAAGCTCATCAAGGCCATCGTGAACACCGACCGGCTCGACGCCCTGCGGGATCGCCTCTTCGAGCTCGGCGCCCCGGGGCTGACGGTGGACAGCGTGATGGGAATCGGCAAGCCCCTGGGCCAGATGCGCTACTCCGAGACCCGGGGCTTCATCCCCAAGTTCTTCGCCAAGAGCCGGGTGGAGATCGTGCTGGAAAACGAGCGCGTGGCCGAGGTGGTGGCGGCCATCGAGGCGGTGTGCCGCACCGGGCAGATCGGGGACGGGAAGATCTTCGTCCTCCCGGTAGACGAGGTCCACCGCATCCGCACCGGCGAGACGGGCAAGAACGCCCTGTACTGAGCCCTCCCCGGGCCTCCCCATCGGGATCGGTATCGGTATCGCTATCGACCCCCGATCCCGATCCCGATACCGATACCGAGAGATGGGCCACCGCAACCCCCCCTCCCGCCGGAGGGGGGGCGCTACGAAGCTTCCTCTCCTTCGGGCCAGCGACGGAGCATCACGGCAATGGCCCCGGCCGACGCGCCCAAGAGCGAAACGCTCGCCAGCAGCGGGAGCCCGGCGAGGGTGAGGAGGTCGTGGGCGAGGGTCTTGAGGGCCGCCGTGCCGATCACCAGGAGCGCCACGGCGCGAAGCTCCCGGTCGCCTCGGCGCACCGCCGCCAGCGCCAGGGCCGCAGCCGAGACGTGGAGGATGGCGGACTGGGCCGCCTGGAAGGTGCCGGGCACGTCCCGCACCCAGGCGGCGATCCCGGGGTAGACCGCGCCGCGCAGGGCCAGAAAGGCGAGGAGCAGCCCCGAGAGGAGGAGAATCACCGCGGTGTCGTCGGTTCGGTCGAACCGCGCGAAGAACCCGGAGCCCAGGGGCGGGGGCCGCTTGCGGCACCAGCGGTAGTGGGCGCCGGCCAGGAGCGCCGCTCCTGCCGCCGCTCCGGCCTCGGGCAGGGAAGCCGGCGCTGCCCCCGCCAGCAGGACCGCGGCCGCGGCCCCCAGGGCTACGCCCGCCTGGAAGGCGTAGGAAGCGGCTCGGGCCCCTGCGCTGTCCCAGCGCCCGGCGAGCACCGCCAGGCCCCAGGCGAACGCCGCCAGCAGGGGAAGAGCCCCCGCGACGAGTCCCCATCCCACCGTGAGAGACGCCGCCAGGAGGCAGGCCGAGGCCAGGGAAAAGGCCCCCGTGCCCGCCGCCGCCAGCCCCTGGGCCGCCAGGCGGTGGGCCAGGAAGAGCAGGAGCCCGCTCGCCGCCGTCCCACCGATTCCCAGCCACGGATCGCCCGGGGCGTACGCCGCTGCCGCCGGAAACGCCCAGGCTACGGTGAGGACGGGGAGAACCCCGTTCAGGAGCCCCCCTCCGGGCTCGGCGGCCCTCCGGGCGCGCCGGTAGGCCGCCCCCAGGTGGAGCGCCGCAGTGGCACCCAGGAGCGGCAACACCCAGCCACCCGCCGCCGAGACGGCCGCCCCTCCCGTGCCCGCCGCCAACCCCCACCAGAGCCCCGCCGT